>VBCT01000194.1 GCA_005882235.1 Betaproteobacteria bacterium | reverse complement strand
GCGGGATGTAGATTCCCAGGCCGTTCGCCGCCTCCATCACGGTGGCGCCGTGGCGGACCTCCGTCTCCCGGCCGTCGACGGTGAGCTTGGGCATCGTTCAGGCCGCCTGCCGCACGGGAACGCTTGGCGCGGTGGAATATCCGGGCACCGTCACCATGCAGCGCTTGTGGTCGATGTGATGCTGGAATTCACCGCGGAAGTGCTCGATGAAGCTCTTCACCGGCAACGCCGCCGCGTCGCCCAGCGCGCAGATGGTGCGCCCGGCGATGTTGTCGGCGACGTCCGTGAGAAGGTCGAGGTCTTCATTCTTCCCTTTGCCGTGCTCGATCCTGTTCACCATCCGGTACAGCCACCCCGTGCCTTCGCGGCAGGGTGTGCACTGCCCGCACGATTCCTCGAAGTAAAAATACGACAGGCGTTCGAGGGCCTTGACCATGCAGGTGGTCTCATCCATCACGATCACCGCCCCGGAGCCCAGCATCGAGCCGGCTTTGGCGATCGAGTCGTAGTCCATGTCGGTGCGCATCATGACCTCCGCGGGAAGGACCGGCATCGACGAGCCGCCGGGGATCACAGCCTTGAGCTTGCGTCCGTCGCGCACGCCGCCCGCTATCTCGAGCAGCTTCGCAAACGGCGTGCCGAGCCTCACTTCGTAGTTGCCGGGCCGCGCGACGTGTCCCGTCACGGAGAAGATCTTCGTGCCGCCGTTGTTCGGCCGTCCGAGCGAGAGGAATGCGTCCGCACCGTGGTTGACGATCCAGGGCACTGCGGCGAAAGTCTCGGTGTTGTTGATGGTCGTCGGCTTGCCGTACAGCCCGAAGCTCGCGGGAAACGGCGGCTTGAATCGCGGCAGCCCCTTCTTGCCTTCGAGAGACTCCAGCAGCGCGGTCTCCTCGCCGCAGATGTAAGCGCCGTAGCCGTGGTGATTGTGGAGTTCGAACGAGAAATCGCTGCCGAGGATGTTTTTCCCGATGAAGCCCGCGGCGCGCGCTTCGGCGAGGGCTTCCTCGCAGCGCTCGTAGATGTCCCAGATCTCCCCGTGAATGTAGTTGTAGCCCGCGCCGGCCCCCATCGCGTAGGCGGCAATCGCCATGCCTTCGTTGACGGCGTGGGGGTTGTAGCGCAGGATGTCGCGGTCCTTGAAGGTCCCGGGCTCGCCCTCGTCCGAATTGCATACCAGATATTTCGTCCCCGGGAACTGACGCGGCATAAAGCTCCACTTGAGGCCCGTCGGAAAACCCGCCCCGCCGCGCCCGCGCAGCGCGGATTTTTTCACGGCGGAGACGACCGTCTCGGGAGACGTCTTCTCGGTGAGGATCTTCTTCAGCGCGGCGTATCCGCCGCGCTTGAGGTAGTCGGCTAGCCGCCAGTTCTCGCCGTCCAGGTCTTTCATGATGATCGCGTCAGAGCCGTAATCGAGCATTACTTAGCCTCCGCGATCCATTTATCGATTTTGTCCGGCGTCATGAAGGACAACATCTTCTTGTTGTTGAGGAGCATCACCGGAGCGTCGCCGCAGGCGCCGAAGCACTCGCCCTCCTTCAGCGTGAAGCGCCCGTCTGCGGTGGTCTCGTTCCAGTCGATGCCGAGCTTCTTCTTGAGGTGTCGGGCGGCGTCTTCCGCGCCGGAGAGCGCGCACGGCAGGTTGGTGCAGATGCACAGCTTGTGCTTTCCGACCGGCTTGAGGTCGTACATCGCGTAGAAGCTCGCCACCTCGTAGACGGCGATCGGCGCCATCCCGAGGTAGCCGGCCACGAAGTCCATGACCTGGGGCGAAAGATAGCCCTTTTCGTCCTGGGCGACGGTGAGCGCGGCCATCACCGCCGACTGCTTCTGCCCAGGCGGATACTTGGCGATCGCCTGGTCGATTTTCTTCAGTGCGTCGGGGTTGAGCATCAGCGGTCGATTTCGCCAAACACGATGTCCTGGGTGCCTATGATCGCCACCACGTCGGCGAGCATGTGGCCCTTCGCCATCTCGTTGAGCGAGGCGAGGTGCGGAAAACTCGGAGCCCTGATCTTCATGCGCCAGGGCTTATTCGCGCCGTCGGAAACGAGGTAGACGCCGAATTCCCCCTTGGGGGCCTCGACCGCGGCGTAGGCTTCGCCGGGCGGCACGTGGAAGCCCTCGCTGAAGAGCTTGAAGTGGTGGATCAGCTCCTCCATGTTGCTTTTCATTTCGACGCGCGAAGGGGGCGCCACCTTGTGGTTGTCGGTAATCACCGGCCCGGGGTTCTTGCGCAACCAGTCGATGCACTGCCTGATGATGCGGTTCGATTGGCGCATCTCTTCGACGCGTACCAGATATCGGTCGTAGCAGTCGCCGTTCACGCCTACCGGGATGTCGAAATCGACTTGATCGTAGACCGCGTAGGGCTGTTTCTTCCTTAGGTCCCATTCGACCCCCGAACCGCGCAGCATCGGCCCGGTGAAGCCGAGCGCGAGCGCCCGTTCCGGCGACACGGCGCCGATGTTCACGGTCCTCTGCTTCCAGATGCGATTGTCGGTGAGCAGCGTCTCGTACTCGTCCACGTACTTCGGGAAGCGGCGGGTGAAGTCCTCGATGAAGTCGAGCAGCGAGCCCTGGCGGTTCTCGTTCAGCTTCTTAAGCGCGCTTGCGTTCTTGTACATCGAAACCCGGTACTGGGGCATCGTCTCGGGCAGGTCGCGGTACACCCCGCCGGGCCGATAGTAGGCGGCGTGCATGCGGGCGCCGGACACCGCTTCGTAACAGTCCATCAGGTCTTCGCGCTCGACCGTCATCGCTCCGATGTCCAAACCGTGTGCCCCGAGCCAGAGCAGGTGGTTCAGGATGCGAGTGATCTCGTCGAACATCACGCGGATGTACTGGGCGCGGATCGGGACTTCCAGGCCCAGCAGGCGCTCGATCACCACGCAGTAGGCGTGCTCGTTGCACATCATCGAGACGTAATCCAGGCGGTCCATGTAGGGCAAGGCCTGGATATAGGTCTTGTGCTCCGCGAGCTTCTCGGTCGCGCGGTGCAGCAGGCCTATATGCGGATCGGCGCGCATAATCACCTCTCCGTCCAGTTCCAGCACCAGCCGCAGCACGCCGTGCGCCGCCGGATGCTGCGGACCGAAGTTGAGGGTGTAGTTCCGGATTTCCGCCATGGATCAGCGCGGGGTTCCCAGGTCGCCGTACTCGTCTTCGCGAATGACACGCGGCGTGATCTCGCGGGGTTCGATCGTCACCGGCTGGTAGATGACGCGTTTCTGCTCCGGGTCGTAGCGCATCTCGACGTTTCCCGACAGCGGAAAGTCCTTACGGAACGGATGGCCGATAAAGCCGTAATCGGTGAGGATGCGCCGCAGATCGGCGTGCCCGGCAAACATGATTCCGAACAGGTCGAAGGCCTCGCGCTCGTACCAGTCCGCGTTGGGCCAGACGCCGGTGAGGGAGTCGACCACCGGGAAGTCGTCCTCCGGCGCGAACACGCGCAGCCGCAGCCGCCAGTTGTGCGCCAGGGAAAGCAGGTGCGACACGACCGCGAAGCGGCGTCCTCCCCAGCGGCCCTCGCCGAAACCCGAGTAATCCACTCCGCACAGATCGACGAGCTCCTCGAAGCGCACCGCAGGGTCGTCGCGCAGGCATCGCGCAGTCGCGGAATAGTCCTTCGCATCGACCACCAGCGTCAGCTCGCCCAGGGATTCGCTGAGGCTCACGATCTTCCCGGCGAGCGACGAGTCGAGCGCGCCTTTCAGTTGTTCGAGCTTCGCCGCCATATGGCTTCGATCCGATCAGCGCGCGATGGTGTTGGTGCGCTTGATCTTGTTCTGCAGCTGGACGATTCCGTAGAGCAGCGCCTCAGCCGTCGGCGGGCAGCCCGGAACGTATACGTCCACCGGCACGATGCGGTCGCATCCGCGCACCACCGAGTAGGAGTAATGGTAGTAGCCGCCGCCGTTCGCGCAGGACCCCATCGAGATCACCCAGCGCGGTTCGGCCATCTGGTCGTACACCTTGCGAAGCGCCGGCGCCATCTTGTTGCACAGGGTCCCCGCGACGATCATGACATCGGACTGCCTCGGGCTCGGCCGGAACACGATCCCGAAGCGATCGAGGTCGTAGCGCGCCGCGCCGGCGTGCATCATCTCGACGGCACAGCACGCCAAGCCGAACGTCATCGGCCAGAGCGACCCGGTGCGGGTCCAGTTGATCAGCTTGTCGAGCGAGGTCGTCGCGAATCCTTCCTCGAATACGCCTTCAATACCCATAATTCACCCAATCCCCATGAATCACCTTCACTTTCACTACTCCCACTCCAACGCTCCCTTCATCCATTCGTAGACGAAGCCCACGACGAGAATGGCGAGGAAGATCATCATCGACCAGAAGCCGAGGCCACCGATCTCCTTGAGCGTCACCGCCCAGGGGAAGAGAAACGCGATTTCCAGATCGAACAGGATGAACAGGATCGCAACCAGGTAGTAACGCACGTCGAATTTCATGCGCGCGTCCTCGAAAGCTTCGAATCCGCATTCGTACGGGGACAGTTTTTCGCTGTCGGGACGGTGCGGCCCGAGCACCGTGCCCGCGGCGACCATGATGCCGCCGAAGACAAAAGCGATCACGATGAACAGCAGGATCGGGAAATAGTTTTCGAGCACGGGTCAGCCGCTGGCCTGAGAGCAGGAAGCCGTGCCGGTGGCTCGCACTCGCACGCTCGCACTCACAGAAACCATACCCCTCTCAAAATAGAGGACTTGGGCCGGAAGTCCCCTGCTTCCGATCCAAGTCCCCCTTGGTGCCGACGGAGAGACTCGAACTCTCACGGCTTTCGCCACCGCCCCCTCAAGACGGCGTGTCTACCAATTTCACCACGTCGGCATGATTTGGGCTTGATGCGTCGTCGTGTCGGAAACGAGCCCGTCCTCAACCGCCCGATTTTACTACTTCGGCACCTCATTTGCTTTCGATTTCGCCGCGTCGGACGCCTTCGCAGCATCGGGCGTCGCCGCGGGCATCTGCTGCTGCGCCGGTTGCGGCCGTTCCTTGACCGTGTCCATCACGCCTCCGCCCACGCGCGGCTTGTGCGTGACCAGGTAGGCGAGCACGAAGGTCGTGAGGAAAAATACGACGGCGAGGATGGCCGTCGTGCGAGAGAGAAAATTCGCCGAGCCGCTTGCCCCGAACAGGCTTCCCGAGGCGCCGCTGCCGAAAGCCGCGCCTACGTCGGCTCCCTTGCCGTGCTGGAGCAGGACGAGACCGATGATGCAAAGCGCGACGACGACGTCGACGATGAGGATCAGCGTGAACCAGAAATCCATATTGCATTCTCCAGAGTTATCTCCGCGCCGCGGCGCAGATCGCGATGAAGTCCTTCGCCGCGAGCGAGGCCCCGCCGATCAATCCGCCGTCGACGTCGGGCATCGCGAACAGCTCGGGGGCGTTGTTTGGCTTGACGCTGCCGCCGTACAGGATCGTCACGTTCGCGGCCAGCGCCCTGTCGCTCGCTCCGAGCCGCGCGCGGATGAACGCGTGCACGTCCTGAGCCTGCTGCGGCGTGGCATTCCTGCCGGTGCCGATTGCCCAGACCGGCTCGTAAGCGAGCACGGCGTCGGCCAGCGCGGCGATCTCCGCGGCGGCGAGCACCGCATCGAGCTGGCGACTCACCACGTTTTCGGTCTCACCGCGCTCGCGCTGCTCCAGGGTCTCGCCTATGCATAGAATCGGCATCAAGCCGGCGCGCCGGGCCGCGACGAATTTGGCCGCGACTGTGCTGTCGCCTTCCCCATAGAGACCGCGCCGCTCCGAGTGGCCGACGATCGCGAAACGGCAGCCAAACTCCTTGAGCATCGCTCCCGACACCTCTCCCGTGTAGGCTCCGGAGTCGTGCTCGGAAACGTTCTGCGCGCCCCAGGCAATCCGGCTGCCCGACAGAGCCTGCGAGACTTGTGCGAGGTAGGGAAACGGTGCGCACACCGCGTAACCGAGACCCTCGGCTTGCTCGAGGCCCGCCTTGAGCGCGTCCAGCAGCCGTGCGTTCGCTGCGAGGCTGCCGTGCATCTTCCAGTTGCCTGCTACCAGCCTCGCGCGCATCCCGTCCGGGAGAGCCGAAAAGGGGGAGATTCTACCGCCGGATCGCCGTGAGGGTCAACCGAAAACGCTGGAAAATTCAGAGTCTTGCAGAATGTTCTCGGCCCAGGACCTCGAGCGCGCTACGCGCGCAACCAGAAGGTCACCGGACCGTCGTTCACCAGAGCGACTTGCATGTGCTCGCCGAAGCGGCCGCACGCTGTGTTGGAATAGCGCGAGCGCGCGCGCCCGACGAGATGATCGAAGAGCCTGCGCGCCGCATCGGGCGCGAGCGCGGACGAAAAGCTCGGGCGCATGCCCTTGGAGGTATCCGCCGCAAGAGTGAATTGCGGCACGAGCAGGAGGCCGCCGCGCACCTCCTCGACCGAAAGATTCATTTTACCGGCGCCGTCGGAGAACACGCGATAGCCGAGCAGGCGCTCGAGCATGCGCTCGGCGATCGATTCGTCGTCTCCCGGCTCCGCGCATACGAGCGCCAGGATTCCGCGATCGATGGCGCCCAGCGTCTCGTCCCCGAGCTTGACTTCGGCCCGCGAGACGCGCTGCAGCAGCGCGATCATCCGGCGAAGCTAGGCTGCCTCTTGCACGGTTTCGGCGATCATTCTGGCAAGCCGCCGAACTTCCGCGTCGTCCTTGCCCTCCACCATGACGCGGAGCACGGGCTCGGTGCCCGACGGACGCAGGAGCACCCGCCCGTTCTTGCCGAGAGCGCGCTCGGCGTCGCGTTTCGCCTTTGCGACTGCCGGCTGTTTCTCCCAGTCGAAACCCTTGGCCACGCGCACGTTGACGAGCTCCTGCGGGTAGAGCGCGAGTCCGCGGCACAGGGTCGCGAGCGTCGCGCGGTCTGTCCGCAGCGCAGAGAGCACCTGCAAGGCCGAGACGATGCCGTCGCCGGTCGTGTGCTTGTCCAGGCAGATGATGTGCCCGGAATTCTCCCCGCCGAGCTGCCAATCCTTTTCCTGGAGCATCTCCAGCACGTAGCGGTCCCCGACCTTGGCGCGCTCGAAAGAAACTCCCATTTCCTCCAGCGCGCGCTCCAGCGCGAGATTGGTCATCAGGGTTCCGGCGACGCCTTTCAGCCCGCCGTTTTTCGCGCGCTCGCGCGCGATGACGAACAGGAGCTCGTCGCCGTCGTAAAGCCTTCCATCTCCGTCGGCCATAAGCACGCGGTCCCCGTCCCCGTCGAGCGCGATGCCCAGATCGGCCTTGTGCTCGGCGATCGCCCGCTGCAGGATCTCCGGATGCACGGTTCCGGCCCGGTCGTTGATGTTGAACCCGTCGGGATCTGCTCCTATCGTTTCGACGTCGGCTCCCAGCTCGTGGAAAACATGAGGAGCGACGTGATAGGTCGCACCGTGCGCGCAATCGATCACGATCCTCATTCCGCGAAGGTCGAGCGAGGAGGGAAACGTGCTCTTGCAGAACTCGATGTAGCGGCCCCGGGCGTCCTCGATGCGGCGAGCTTTCCCGAGGCTGGCCGAGTCCTTGCAGCGCATCGGACTGTCGAGCCGCGTCTCGATATCCATCTCCACGCCGTCGGGAAGCTTGCTGCCTTCGGCGGAAAAAAACTTGATGCCGTTGTCCTGATACGGGTTGTGCGACGCGCTGATCACGACCCCGGCCTGCAAGCGCAAAGCCCGGGTCAAATAGGCGATCGCAGGGGTCGGCAGCGGTCCGGTCAGCATCACGTCCACCCCTGCGGCGGCGAATCCGGCTTCGAGCGAGGCCTCGAGCATGTAGCCCGAGATGCGGGTGTCCTTGCCGATCAGAACCGCCGGGTGCGCGCCCTTCGGCATGGAGGACCGCTTCACCAGCACCTCGCCCGCCGCAAAGCCGAGCCGCATGACGAATTCCGGCGTGATCGGCCCCTCGCCGACTTTTCCGCGCACGCCGTCCGTTCCGAAATACCTTCTGCTCATTGCTTTCCGCGGCCCCCGTGCCCGTCCATCGCGGCGAGCACCGCGAGCGCGTCCCGCGTCGCCGCCACGTCGTGCACGCGAACGATTGTAGCTCCGCGCTGAACTGCCAGCAAAGCCGCGGCGATGCTTCCCGCAAGGCGTTCGCCTGCTCCGCGGCCCGTGACGGCACCCAGGGTCGACTTGCGCGACCACCCGGCCATCACCGGCAGGCCCATCTCGGCGAACCGGTCGAGATTGCGCAGCAGCTCGAAATTGTGGGCTGCGGTCTTGCCGAAACCGAAACCGGGATCGATGACGATGCGCTCGCGGGCAATTCCGCGCGCCTCGGCCGCGGCGACGCGCTCGGCGAGGAACGCGCGCACCTCCGCCACTACGTCGCCGTAGCGCGGCTCGCGCTGCATCGTGCGCGGCTCCCCCCGCATGTGCATGAGGCACACCCCCGCGTCGGAGGCCGCCACCGCCTCCAGCGCGCCGGGAGCCCTCAGCGCGTTGATGTCGTTGATCATCGCCGCGCCGGCGCCGATCGCGGCGCGCATCACCTCGGGCTTCGTGGTATCGACGGAAATGGGTACCGGACAAGCGCGAAGCCCGTCGAGCACCGGCATCAGCCGCGACAGTTCCTGCTCGGCCGATACGCCGGCGGCTCCGGGGCGGCTCGACTCCGCGCCGATATCGACAAGATCCGCTCCCTCATCCGCCAGGCGTTGCGCGTGCGCGATCGCCGCCCTGGGCTCGAGGGAGCGCCCGCCGTCGGAAAAAGAATCGGGCGTCACGTTGACCACGCCCGCGACGAGCGGGCGATCGAGCGCGAGGCGGAATCTGCCGCAGCGGAGACTTCGAGCTGTCACGGCCGCGGACATGAAGAGGCCCGAAGCACGCTTCGGGCCTCTTTCCCCGCAAAGCTAGGAGACGGGGGCAGGCTCGGGCGCGCCGGGCGCCCCCGCCTGAGGCGGCTGCTGCGGCGCCTGCGTGGGCTTGGGCGGGCGCGGCGGCCGGCCGTCCATGATGTCCTGGATCTGCTCGGCGTCGATGGTTTCGAGCTCGAGCAGCGCCTTGGCCATGGCTTCGACCTTGTCGCGGTTGTCGAGAATGAGCTTCTTCGCCAGGCTGTACTGCTCGTCGATGATCTTGCGGATCTCGGCGTCGACCTTCTGCATCGTCACCTCGGACACGTTCTTGTGCGTGGTGATCGAGCGTCCGAGGAACACTTCCCCCTCGTTCTCGCCGTAGACCATCGGGCCCATCGCGTCCGACATGCCCCACTGGGTCACCATGCTGCGCGCGAGGGCGGTGGCGCGCTCGAAATCGTTCGAAGCCCCGGTCGTCATCTGGCCCATGAACACTTCCTCGGCGATTCGTCCGCCGAACAGGACGGTAATCGTCGAGAGCAAGCGTTCCCGGTCCATGCTGTAGCGGTCCTGCTCGGGCAGCTGCATCGTGACGCCCAGCGCCCGCCCGCGCGGGATGATCGTGACCTTGTGCACCGGATCGGTCTTGGGGAGGAGCTTCGCCACCACCGCGTGGCCCGACTCGTGAAAGGCGGTGTTCCTGCGCTCTTCTTCGGGCATGACCATCGAGCGGCGCTCCGCGCCCATGACGATCTTGTCCTTGGCGCGCTCGAAATCGTCCATGTCCACCAGGCGCTTGTTCTTGCGCGCGGCGAAGAGCGCCGCCTCGTTGACGAGGTTGGCCAGGTCGGCGCCGGAGAAGCCAGGCGTCCCGCGCGCGATGATTTCCGCTTTCACGTCCGGCGCCACGGGGACCTTCCTCATGTGCACCAGCAGGATCTGCTCGCGGCCGCGGATATCGGGGAGCGGGACGACGACCTGCCGGTCGAACCTGCCGGGGCGCAACAGCGCCGGGTCGAGCACGTCGGGGCGGTTGGTTGCGGCGATGACGATCACGCCGGTCGTTCCCTCGAATCCGTCCATTTCGACGAGAAGCTGGTTGAGCGTC
>VBCT01000357.1 GCA_005882235.1 Betaproteobacteria bacterium | reverse complement strand
GCGGCGACTCAGCTGGTCGGCAACCACACCCAGTCGAACGTCAACAATCCTTCGGAGAATCTCGAAGTCTGGCGCGCGGGGCAGGTGCGCGCGCTGTGCGTGTTCGACAAGGAGCGCATCCAGTACAAGACCAAGGTCACGGACACGCAATCCTGGAACGACATCCCGACCTGCAAGGACGAAGGCGTCGACGTGCAGTACCTGATGCTGCGCGCCATGTTCCTCCCGGGCAAGGTGGCGCCCGACCAGACCGCGTTCTACGTCGAGCTGTTCAGGAAGCTGACGCAGACCTCGGAATACAAGGACTACATGGAGAAGCAGGCGCTGAAACCCGTCTTCCTCATCGGGCGCGACATGCTCAATTTCCTGGAAGAGGACGACGCGCTCAACAGGAGCCTGATGACCGAAGCGGGCTTCGTCGCGAACTAAGTGGCAAAATCCGAAGACGAAATCGTCGTCGAGGACCCCGCCGCGCCGGCGGGGGACTCGCCGGCGGTGGCGAGCACTCGCGCGGTCGACGTCGCCGTTTCGCTGCTGCTCTTGGCGTTCGCCGGGGTGCTCGCGTTCGACAACTGGCGCACCGGCATGGGCTGGGACGCGACCGGCCCGCAGGCCGGCTACTTCCCGTTCTATCTCTCTGCGATCCTCGCCGCCGCGAGCCTCTGGGGACTCGCCAAGGAGCTCCTCGTCCGCGGGCACGCGAGCGGAACCTTCGTCACGCGCGAGCAGCTTCGCCGCGTGCTGCAGGTATTCGTCCCGACCCTGCTGTTTTGCCTCTTCACGCAATGGCTCGGGCTCTACGTGGCCAGCTTCGTGCTGATCGCCGGCTTCATGGTGCTCGTCGGACGCATCGCCGCCTGGAAGTCGCTTCTCACCGCGTTCCTCTTCTCGCTCGTCATGTTCGTCACCTTCGAGATCGCCTTCGACGTGATCATGCCCAAGGGCCCGCTCGAATCCCTCTTCGGACGCTAGGGCGATGGAGGCTTTCGGGCTTCTCGTCTACGGTTTCAGCGTCCTGCTGACCTGGAAGATCCTCGCCTTGATGATGGTGGGCCTGGTGCTCGGCATCTTCGTCGGCGTGCTGCCGGGCCTGGGGGGCCCCAACGGCGTCGCGATCCTGCTGCCGCTCACCTTCACCATGGATCCGACCTCGGCCATCGTCATGCTCTCGTGCATCTACTGGGGGGCGCTCTTCGGCGGCGCGATCACCTCGATCCTGTTCAACATCCCGGGAGAAGCCTGGTCGGTGGCGACGACCTTCGACGGCTATCCGATGGCGCAGCAGGGCAAGGCCGCCGAGGCGCTGACTGCGGCCTTCACCTCGTCCTTCATCGGCTCGCTCGTCGCGGTGCTGCTGATCACCTTCCTCGCGCCCGGAATCGCCTCCTTCGCCTTGCGCTTCGGGCCGCCTGAATTCTTCGCGGTCTATCTCCTCACCTTCTGCTCCTTCGTCGGCCTGGGGCGCGAGGAGAAGCACAAGACCATCATCTCGATGGCGCTCGGCCTGCTGCTCGCGGGCGTAGGCATGGACACGGTCTCCGGCCAGCTGCGCATGACCTTCGGCTTCGACGAGCTGCTGCGCGGCATCAACTTCCTGGTGGCGGTGATCGGCCTCTTCGGCATCAGCGAGATCCTGCTGACGATGGAGGAGCGGCTCGCGCTGCGCGGCCACGCCGCGAGCATCAGCCTGCGCGTGGTGCTGAAAGTGTGGAAGGAAATGCCGCGCTACTGGGTGACGCTCTTGCGCTCGTCGGCGATCGGGTGCTGGCTCGGCATCACGCCGGGCGGAGCGATCGCCGCCTCCTTCATGGGCTACAACCTCGCAAAGCGCTTCGCCAAGGACAAGGATTCGTTCGGCAAGGGCCGCATCGAGGGCGTGTTCGCGCCGGAGACGGCGGCGCACGCCTCCGGCACCTCCGCCCTGCTGCCCATGCTCGCGCTCGGCATCCCGGGCTCGGGCACGGCGGCGATCCTGCTCGGCGGCCTGATGGTGTGGGGATTGAACCCCGGGCCGCTCCTCTTCGTCGAGCACAAGGGCTTCGTCTGGGGCCTGATCGCTTCGATGTATCTCGGCAACGTGGTCGGCCTCGTCCTCGTGCTCACGACCGTTCCGATCTTCGCCGCCGTCCTGCGCGTGCCGTTCTCGGCGATCGCCCCGATGATCGTGGTGTCGTGCGCGATCGGCGCCTACGCGATCCAGAATGCCATGTTCGACATCTGGCTGATGCTCCTCTTCGGCGTCGTCGGCTACGTGTTCAAGAAGATCGGCATTCCCCTTGCGCCGTTCACGCTCGCGCTCGTTCTCGGCAACCGCGCCGAGGACTCGTTCCGCCTGTCGATGATCGGCTCGGGCGGAGACATGCGCGTATTCTGGTCGAACGGCCTGGTCGGCTCGATCACCACGCTCGCGCTCGTTCTGCTCTTCTGGCCGCTGATCGGCGCAGCGTCCGGCCGGATGCGGAGCGCTCTCGTCAGGAAAACCGCATAGGAAAAGGCTCATGTCCGGTGAAATCCTTCTCGAGCGCGATGGCGACATCGCCACCGTCACGCTCAGCAACCCGGGCAAGCTGAACGCGCTCGGGCTCGGCTCGTGGAAGCGGCTGGGGGAAGTCATGCGCGAGCTCGATGCCGACAAGCGCTTGCGCTGCGTCGTGATGCGGGGCGCAGGCGACAAGGCCTTCGCCGCCGGCGCGGACATCTCCGAGTTCGAAACGACGCGCAGGAACGCGAAGAGCGCAAAGAAATACGGCGCGGTGCTCGAAGCGACGATGGGCGCGATCGCGCGATGCCGGCACCCGATCGTGGCGATGATCCACGGCGTCTGCGTCGGGGGAGGCCTCGAAGTCATCTCGCAGTGCGACCTGCGCATCTGCGGGGCCTCGAGCCGTTTCGGCATACCGATCAAGAACCTCGGCCTCGTCGTCGGCTACGGCGAAATGCAGGGGCTGATCGCGCTCGTCGGCCGCGCCGCCGCGCTCGAGATCCTGCTCGAAGGCCGCGTGTTCGGCGCCGAGGAAGCGAAAGACAAGGGCCTCGTCAACCGCGTGGTGCCCGACGACAAGGTCGCGGAGGAGTCGCTGGCGGCTGCGCGCCGCATCGCCGACGGCGCGCCGCTCGTCGCGCGCTGGCACAAGAAATTCGCGCAGCGCCTCGCCAGCCCGCGCCCGCCCACCGCGGCCGAGCGCGACGAGGCCTA
>VBCT01000051.1 GCA_005882235.1 Betaproteobacteria bacterium | reverse complement strand
AAGATCTTCGATGCGCCGAAGGGCCGCGGCCCCTACGGCATCCACGCGGCGCCCGATGGCACCGTGTACTACGCGTCACTCGCCGGCTCTTTCGTCGGAAAAATCGAGGCGGATGGCAGCACCACCGTGCTGCAGCCGCCGACGGCGCGGCAGGGGGCGCGGCGCGTGTGGTCGGACTCGAAGGGCAGCATCTGGGTCGCCGAATGGAGCGCCGGCAACGTCAGCCGGTACGAGCCCGGCACGGGTAAATGGTCGACTTGGCGCGCACCGGGAGACAACCCGCATGTCTACGCCGTCTACGTCGACGAGGCGGACAAGGTGTGGGTCTCGGAATGGACCACGCAGGCCATGCTGCGCTTCGATCCGCAGACGGCGAAATTCGAGAGCTACAAATCCTCGAGTGCGGTTGCCAACGTGCGCCAGATCCACGGCCGGCGCGGCGAGGTGTGGACGCCGGAATCGGCGGCCGACAAGATCGTGGTGTATCGCTACCGCTAGAGAGCGAACTCGGCGCTCCAGCCGCTGCGGCCAGTTTCTGCCTGGCCGCAGCGGCGAGCGCCTCCCGTCCCCGTGGGTCCTGCTAAATCAATGGAGTGATCTGGCGAAGGTGCGGCCGCGCAGGAAGTCGTACGCGTGCGGCTGGTCCTTCACGAGGTCCGAGATCGCGAGCGTGATCTCGTCGTAGATTTCGTCGTACTGCGAGTCGAGCTTCGGGAAGACGCCGATTTCAGTAACGAAGAGGTCGGCGTCGGGAATGCGGGTCTGGTCGAGGTCGCGCGGCAGCATGGCGCGGTCCTGGATCGAGAAGCCGGCGAGGGACGGGCAGCGCGTGAAGAGCGCATTGATCTTGGATTTGACGTCGGCCTCCAAGCGCACGAGCAGCGTGTCGGGGAGGCCAGGCTTGAATTCGAGAGTCTTCATCTGTAGCGCCTTCAGGTAACGCGATGTCACCATGAATACTACAGATAGTAAGGGCTGCGCGACATAGGGGAATACCCGAGCGCAACGACAGCCGGAACCCGAGAACGGGAATTGCTACGCGAATGTGAAAACCGCTACAGCGACGCCGCCGGGCGACGGGCTAGTGCAGTGTCCTGGCGAAGGTACGGCCCTTGAGCAGATCCGAAGCGTCCGGCTCCTCCTCGAGGAACTCCGCCAGCGTCCGCGCGATGTCCTGGAAGATCTCGCCGTACTGCTGCGCCGAGAGCCGCGGCGCGATGCCGACGTCCGACACGAAGAGCTCGTCGTTCTCGCTGCGCACCGAAAATCCCCACAGTTCGGGGCAGCGCGCGAAGAGCGAGTCCACCTGCTGCTCGAGTTCGGTCTGGATTTTCATGGCTCTACCGTAAGGCGGGCACATTGCGCGCGGGTCTGCGCCCGCAGTGCCGGCCGGCTTAATCCCCTCCTCGACAGTTGTCGTCTCGCTGCGACACGGCCTCAAGCTAAGCGCCCCGCGGGGTTCGGCATATGCGGATTGCCCGCTTCCGGCTTATCTTTACGATCCTTTTCAGGAGGGAGATAGCAAGTGGCCAAATTCCTCATCACGCCGCACTTCCGGCTCCACGAGTGGGTGGCGCAGGAAAAGGGATATTTCACAGCCGAGGGTCTCGACTACCAGTTCCGCGAAGCCTTCAAGGGCAAGGACTTGGCGCACGCGCATGCCACCGCAAACAAGGTCGGCGCGTTCCAGAACATCGAAGCGGGCCGCGACAGCAACGTGAGCTGCGCGTGCCACTGGACGGTGAACGTCGCCGCGTCGAAGGGTCACGCCAAGATGTACGCCGACGCGTACTCCGTGTCGCCCTCCGCTGTGTTCGTGCCGCCCGAATCGCCCATCAAGACGCCCGAGGACCTGCGCGGCGTGCCGATCTCGGTCGGTCACCAGTCCGGTCGACGATCCAGGCGCTCGAGCAATACATGCCGCTGTCGGACATCAAGCTCTCCTTTGCCGACGGCATCCTCTTTTCCCGGATGGAAAAGGTTTTCGACCGCAAAGTCCCCGCGGCGGCGGTGTTCTCGGGCCCGTATTACTTCCTCGAGCAGATGGGCTTTCGCAAGGTGATCGACACCACCTTCATGATGGCGGCGATGCTGAACAACGAGCCGGACCCGGAGGACGTGCGCAAGTACTACCGCGCATTGCGCAAGGCACAGCGCGACATCGACCTGCGGCCCGAGCTCTACACGCACTACTACAAGAAGGAGTTCCCGGCGCGCTTCATCCCGATGATGGATACGCGCCGTTGGGGGCCGGGCGAGCGCATCGTCTTCGAGCCTTACACCAAGGAAGTGTTCGAAGAGTCCTTCAGGTGGATCGCCGAGCGCCGCATCTTCGCCGAAGGCGACATGGGGCCGGGCAAGTACGAGGATTCGGTCATTTCTCTCGCGGCCTAGGTCGTCTCGAAATTCATCCCGAAGGCTTCCGGGGGCTTGGGGCCCCAAACGTAAAGGGAGTCTTCCGCCGGGTAGTTGGTCGCCTTCCAGTTTGAATCCGCCGGGATGTAGTCGATGTCGCAGAAGTATTCCGCCAGGCTGTCCCAGGGATCGCGGATGTAGTGGAAGAAGTTCGAGCCGATCACGTGCCGGCCGAATCCCCAGCCGTCCTTGTAGCCCTTGTCGAGCAGCCGGCAGGCGCCCATGCCGATCTCGTCGACGTTGCCGACCTCGAAGCTCGCGTGGTGGAAACCCGGCCTGTCGGATTTGATGAAGCCGAAGATGTGATGATCGCTGCCGCCGTGGCCGCGCATGAAGGCGACGATGTCCTGCGCGCGGTCCGAGAGCTGCAGGCCGACCACACGCGTGTAGAAGTCGATCATCTTCTCCGTCTGAGGTGTGAAGCGCAGCGTGTGGCCGAGGCGCGTCGGCCGCACCCGGGTGTCGCGCTTCGGATGGCCGGGCACGCCGGCGCGGTTCAGGTGGCCCGGGTTGTTGATTTTCCACTCCGCGACGGTCCGCCATTTCGCGGCTTCCGCGACGCGCACGTTCACGAGCAGCCCGTCCGGATCGCGGAACCAGATGCCCTCCCCGGGTGTTTCGGACGGCGCGTCCGCGAGCTTCACGCCGGCTTGCGCGAGCCGTTTCTTCAGGCCTTCGAGCTCACCGGCCTTCGTCCCGAAGCACACATGGTGCATCTGCTTCTTCTTGCCTTCGACCAGGATCACCTGGTCCTGATCGCGGCCGTGGCAGCGCATGACGATGCGTTTCCCGAACTCGCGGCCTTCCATGCCGAAATCGGTGTAAAACTTCTTGCCGACCGTGGCATCCGGCACGGCAAGAGCGATGTGCTGCAAAGAACGAACCGTCATGGTCCCTCCGGACTGGCATTCCTCGTTGCGCCAATTGTACCGTCTGGCGCAGCGTATAGTAGCCGCTGCACTCAGTCGCGCGAGGAATGAGACATGGCCGGCAAACTGCTGCACGTCAAGGTCGCCCCGAAGGGCATGGGGCTCAACGACTTCGTCGCCCACGAGGAGGGGTTCTACGCCGACGAAGGGATCGAAGTCGAGCTCGACTGGAAGACCTTCCGCGGCACCCAGTCGAGCTGGAAGAAATTCGATTATTTTCAGCGCCCGCAGGACCAACCCTACACCGGGGGCGTGGGCGAGCAGGTCGTCCAGTGCGCCTGCGTATGGGGGACGATCAGCAACGCGAGCGCCGGAATGGGCCGCATGGTGGCCGACTGCCACGGCGTCTCGCCCTGGGCCATCTTCGTTCGCCCGGAATCGAAGATCCGAAGGCCCGAGGATCTGAAGGGCGTCCCCATCGCGGTCGGCATGCGTGCCGGGAGCCATTTCAACGTCCCTTTCCGATTGGAGAAGTACCTGGCGCTCGAGCATATCAAGACGGCCAACGTGGGTGGGTTCGGCGCGCGCCTCGCGGCCCTGCTCAACAAGGAGATCGAGGCGGCGAGCCTGCTGCCACCGCAGATCGACATGGCGAAGCAGCTCGGCCTTCGCGAGATCATCGCCGACGAGTTCCATACGCTGTGGTGGGTGCCCGAGTCTGCGCCGAAGGCGGAGGTGCGCGCGTACCTGCGAGCGCTGGATCGCGCCGAGCGGGCGCTCGAAGCCGACCTGCCGAAGTACCTCCCGCTGTGGAAGCACTGCGTCCCAACCGAATTCCAGGACCGCGAATGGGACTATAGCGGCTTCTCCCGCGGCGAGCGCTTCGTCTACGAGCCGATCCCCCGCGAGGAGTTCGAGAGCGTGTTCGAGCAGGTCAAGCGCTGGGGCCTCGATCAGCATCTCAAGGAACGCTCCTTCGACAAGCTCGTCTACCACGCCGCGCCCTGAGCGGCATTCCATGGCGACGAACGATCAGCGCCTTTCGCGCACCGCGCTCATCACAGGCGCAGCGCGCGGAATCGGCCTGGCGACTGCGGAGGCACTTCTTGCCGCAGGACACCGGGTCGCCATGGTGGACAAGGACGCCGATGCCGTGCGCGCGGCGGCGAGCAAGCTGCCTTCGGATCGCGTTCTCGCGATCGTGCAGGATCTTGCTCACCCCGATGCAGGCGGGAACCTCGACCGTGCGGTGCGCAAGCGCTGGGACCCCGTGACCATACTCGTCAACAACGCGGGCATCCCCTCCCCGCGCCGCAACGGGCGCACGGCCGGCCTTCTCGAGATGACGGTGGAGGAATGGAACGCCGTCCTTGAGGTCAACCTCTCCGCGGCGCTTCGCCTGTGCCGCGCGTTCATCCCGTCCATGCGCGAGGGGCGCTGGGGACGCATCGTCTGCGTCTCATCGCTTGCCGGGCGCTCGCGGACCTATATCTCGGGCGTGAGCTACATGGCCGCCAAGGCCGGCCTGCTCGCGCTCGCGCGCTCGATCGCGGGTGAATTCGGGCGCGAGGGCATCACCGCGAATTGCGTCGCACCCGGCTACATCGACACGGCGATGGCGGCGCTCCACGGCGAGCAAAAGAACGTGGAGATCGCGAAGAACATCCCGCTCGGGCGCGCCGGCACCCCGCAGGAGGTGGCGGCCGCCATCGCGTTCCTCGCGTCGGAAGAAGCCGGCTACATGACCGGCACGGTCGTCGACGTCAACGGCGGGATTTTCATGGCCTGATTAAAAAAGTAGGAGAGGAGGCAAGCATGCTGAGGCTGATCCGGTTGCCGAGTTTGCCCGTGCTCGCGGCGCTCGCGTGCGGAGCGAGCGCGCAGACCATCGGCTTCGCCACGCTGCAGCCGGGCACGCTGCTGAACGCCCAGGCTTCGGTGATCGCCAAGGTGGTGCAGGACCACTCCAAGCTGCAGGTGCGCGTCATCAGCTACGGCGGCGACACGGGCATCATCGACGCGGTTAACTCGGGGACGGCGGATTTCCTGCTGCTCGACATCGGCGAGCCGGCCGAGGCGCAGCGCGGCGAGAACGTCTGGAAGGGCAACGCCAAGCCCAACTTGCGCGCGGCTCTCACGCTGTACGGGTTCCAGATGGCCTTCTGGGTGCGCAAGGACTCGCCCGTCCAGAGCATCGCCGACCTCAAGGGCAAGCATGTGCCTTCGGACTGGGTGCAGCAGACGAGCGTCATCACCCACTTGAACGCGCTGCTCGCCGCCGGCGGCGTCACGATGAACGACGTGCAGAAGGTGCCGACCGTGAACGTGATCCGCGCCTCGGAGGACTTCAAGTCGGGCAAGATCGACCTCTTCTTCTTCGCGGTCGGCGCACCCAAGGTGCAGGAGATCGCGGCCGCGGTCGGCGGGCTGCGCGTCCTGCCGATGGAGGTGCTGCCCGACTCCGAGACACGCATGAAGAGGATCCGTCCCGAGTATTACTTCTCGACGGTGAATCCCGCGCCCCACATCGCCGGCATCGACAAGCCGACCAAGGTGCAGACCATCGACTTCATCATCGGCGTCGGCACCCACGTGAAGGACGAGGTCGTGCGCGACTTCATCAAGGCGGTGCACACCAACAAGAAGGCGCTGGTCGAGGGCCACCCGAACTTCAACGCCTACGATCCCTCGCATTCGGGCAAGGTGCAGCCTCGACTCGCCTATCACCCGGCGGCCGAGAAGTACTGGAAAGAAACCGGTCTCCGCTAGGTGGAGGAGCTCTCGGCCGCGGCGCCGCCGCGATCCGCTGCCGGCCGCTTCGCCCAGGCCGCGCTCGCCGCGCTGCTGACGCTAGTCTCGCTCGCTTACAGCGTCGGGCTCACCCGCGCAGCGGGCCTGGTGCTCTTCCCGGAGCAGTTCCTCGCCGGCATCTACGGCGTTTGCCTCGCCCTTCTCTTCATCAGCTTCCCCGCGCGGCGCGGGACTGCGCGCGCCGAAATTCCCTGGCATGACTGGCTGTTCGCCGCCGCCGGGTTCGCAGTCGGCCTGTATGTTGCCGTGACCTTCCCCCGGCTGACGGCACAGGCCGGAACGGTCACCTTCGAATTGCTGTTCCTCGCGGCCGTGCTCGCCTTTCTGACGCTGGAGGGGACGCGCCGCACTTCGGGCTACTCGCTCATCGTCATCACCTTCGTGCTGGTGGTGTGGGTGCTCATCGGGCATCTCGTCCCCGGGCAACTGCAGACGCACAGGGTCGAGGCGAAAACGCTCGCGATCTATCTCAGCTTCGACAACAACGGCCTGCTCGGCCTCGTGCTCGAGATCGCCTGCACCATCGTCGTCGCCTTCGTGCTGATGGGCCAGCTCCTCGCGCGCTCCGGCGGCTCGGGCTTCTTCAACGATTTCGCGCTGGGACTGATGGGTCGATATCGCGGCGGCGCGGCCAAGATTTCGGTGGTCGCGTCCAGCCTCTTCGGCAGCATCTCGGGAATCGCCGCGGCGAGCGCGCTCGCCGTCGGCGTGGTCACCATCCCGCTCATGAAGAAGTCGGGCATTCCGGCGCGCCTCGCCGCGGCGATCGAGGCCTGCGCAGCCAACGGCGCGCAGCTCATGCCGCCAGTGATGGGCGCGGTGGCCTTCGTCATGGCGGACTTCCTGCAGGTGCCCTACCGCGAGGTGGCGCTTGCCGCGCTGCTGCCGTCGCTCCTCTACTACGCGGCGCTGTTCATCCAGTGCGACCTGGAAACCGCGCGCTACGGCATCGGCAAGGTGGACCGCAGCGAGATCCCCGGCATGGGCCCGGTGCTCAGGACCGGCTGGATCTTCCTCGCGCCGTTCGCCGCGATCGTCGGGGCGATGTTCTGGATGAACTGGGAGCCCGAGCCCGCCGCGGCGCTGGCCTCCGCGATCATCATCGTGCTGGGCCTCGCCATCGGCTATCGCGGCGCGCGCATGAAGCTCGCCGACATCTGGAGCGCGATCATCGAGACCGGCATCGGCGTGTGCGAGATCATCGTCATCAGCGCCATCGGCGGCTACGTGCTGGGCCTCTTCCAGGTCGGCGGTCTGTCGTTCGCGCTCACCGCGTATCTCGTCAACCTCGGCGCCGAGAACCTGCTCCTGCTCCTCATCATCTGCGCCATCACCAACATCGTGCTCGGCCTCGGGCTGCCGACGCTCGCGGTGTACGTGATGCTCGCCATCCTGGTCGCGCCCGCGCTCGTCAAGGTGGGTGTGCCGGCCATGGCGGCGCACCTCTTCATCCTGTACTTCGGCATCATGTCGCTTATCACGCCGCCGATCGCGACCGCGGCGTTCGTCGCAGCCACGATCGCGAAGACCGATCCCATGGCCGCGGGCTGGACCGCGATGCGATTCGGCTGGGCCTCCTACATCGTGCCTTTCCTCTTCGTCTACTCTCCGGCGCTGATCATGCGCGGCAGCGCGCTCGAAATCGGACTCGTGATGATCCTGTCGATCGCCGGCATCTGGTTCGTGTGCGCCGCCTTCACCGGCTATGCGATGAGGGTGATGGGCCTGCCGATGCGGGTCGCTTTCGGCGCAGCGGGCCTGCTGCTCCTGATGCCGTTCCAGGCCTCCGCCGTCAACGCCTGGGTGAATGTCCTGGGTGCCGGGCTCGGCGTCGCGCTGCTTATCTATGAGTTCAAGGCGAGGGGTAAGGCGGCTGCGTGGGGTGGTCCGTAATCAGAGTTTTGTGCATCCCCGGAGCAAGACACCCAGAGTCGCTTGAGGTACGGACGATGGGGTGCCCTGGGGGAGCCGCATTGGGGGTGACCCAAAGCTCTCAATGTCCGCTTTCGACCCTGAGCCGCCGGTCGCCTTTCTCCATACCGGACATTCAGCGGGGATAGAAAAACGACGGATAGGAATAATCAATTCTCCGGCGCGCCGCAGTCCAGTACTTGAAGCTGTCCTGAACGGGGCACATCGGTCTTATCTTAACTTGGCTCCTCCTTCGCACCCCTCAACGGGGCGAATCGGAGCGAGTCTAGTGGTAAATTAAACGGACGGAGGGGCCACGGGCCCGCTCCGTCCGACGCACTCGCCCGCCGTTACAGTCCGCCCTCAGTAGGTCGTGGCCTGCACCGCGCTCGCGTTCCCGCCGCTGGGGCCCGCCGTCGCCGATGCG
>VBCT01000050.1 GCA_005882235.1 Betaproteobacteria bacterium | reverse complement strand
AAGCGCCATGTCGTACGAGGCGTACAAATGCTGCCGCCCGTACTGGATGCCCCGGCCAAACGAGCGCGCCGCGTGCAATCGCTTCACCAGCGCTTCGTCGACTTCGGGACAGGCTTTGCAGTACTGATGAACCAGGCGCAACGGCTCCTTCTTGCGGGTCCACTCCTCGTACATCTGCGACGGCGCCTCGACGAAATCGCGCTCCACGCTAGTGCCGCCCTGGCTCGCGTAGCGCGTCCGGGAAAGAACCCCGTGCAGGATGTGTCCGAACTCGTGCAGCAGCGTTTCCAGCTCGCGGTGATTGAGGCCGTTGCGATCCAAGTTGGCGACCAGCACGCTGATCGGGGTGCGCCTGGCGAGCAAGCTGACACTGCGGACTCCGAAAGCGGCTGCGTGACTGTACTTGCCATCGCGCGGAAACAAATCGAGGTACACACCGCTCAAGAACATGCCGGTCTTGCCGTCGATCACTTCATAGTAACGCACGGAAGGATGCCAAAGCGGCGCCTTCGCCGGAACGAACCTGACGCCGTACAGGCTGCCGGAAATCGCGAATACCCACGCAACGCTTGCGTCGGTAGGGAAATACGCGCGCAAGGCCTCCTGATCGATGTTGTAGCGCGCCTTCTTGAGCTGCTCTTGATAGTACGGAAGGTCCCAACGGTTCAACGTCACCTCCTGGACGCTCTTGCCCAGGCGCTCGGCCTTGAACGCGCGCAATTCGCCGATCTCCCTGCGCTCGACTTCTCGAACCTTGCCCTCGACCTCGTCCAGAAAGCGGTGAACCGTTTCCGGGCTTTCGACCATGCGCCGCCGCGTCACGAAATGGGCGTAGCTCGGCAGCCCGTACAAGCTCGCGATTTCCCGGTTCAAACGGGTCGCCTCGCCGAGCAGGTCCAGGTTCTGCGGCGTGCCGCGGTTGTTGAACGCGATGTAATACCGGCGGCGCGCCTCCTCGTTTTCCGCGTTGGCCATGAAGGGCTCGTACTCGGGGTATTCGAATCCGAGCAAGTAGTTGCCCTTGGCGTGGCGCCGCGCCTTCTCCAGGTAGGAGGCGGGCAGCCCTTTCATTTCCTCGGGGGAAAAAGCAAGCCGCGTCTTGTTGTCCCGGATATTGCGCGCGAATGCCTGGCGAACCTCCTCCAGGCGCTGCAGGATCAGCTTCATGCGGGCGCGTTTTGCCGGCGGCAGGGCCACTCCCGTATCCTCGAATCCCTCCACCACGTCCTTCTTGAGCTTGCGGTCGATACGGTCGGTGGGAGTGATGCGTTGAAAATGCGCGTAAATCTTTTCATTCTGGAACAGCTCGGTACCGAGCTCGCTTATCTTGAGCTGGCAGGACTCGCCCGCGGTGCGAGTCGCAGCATCGGGCGATGCGTTGGTCAGTATTTCTACCGGTCCTTGCGTGTCCTCGATGAGGATCTGCATACGATTCCACGTCCCGAACACGCGATCGAGCGTCGCTTGTGAAAGCGGCAGGCGTTCCAGGGCGGCGATCTCGCCCCGCGCTTTCGATAAGGTCTCGCCGCACACCTTGTCGATGTCGGGCGCGTTCCAGATCGGAATCTGTGCACGCGGGGCCGTCCACGCAACCGGGGCGAAGGCACCGCAGAGCGCGGTCAGGACGAGCGGGCGCGCTGAGTACCCGAAAATCCATTCTTTCATTTGCTGGAGTCGAGGTCGATGTACATCCATTTCAGTCCGCATTTACCTGTTCAAGCCGCAAGCAGGCGGCCTCATGCCCCGTCCGAAACGCTTCGAGACGTGGCTGGTCCCGGCTGCACTCGGGGATCGCATAAGCGCAGCGCGGGTGGAACGGGCATCCGGCGGGAGGATTCACAGGCGAGGGCGGATCGCCCTCCAGGATGATCCGCTTCCTCGTCCGCTCCCGTTCCGGATCGGGCAAAGGCATCGCGCTTGACAGCGCCTTGGTGTAGGGGTGTAGCGGGCGTTCCAGTACCCCTGCCGCCGGCCCAAGCTCCACAATCTTGCCGAGGTACATCACCGCGATCCGGTCCGAGATGTGCTTCACCACCGCGAGGTCGTGGGAGATGAAGATCATCGTCAGGCCCATCTCGCGCGTCAATCCCGCGAGCAGATTGATGATTTGCGCCTGGATCGAGACGTCCAGCGCCGAAACGGGCTCGTCCGCGACGATGAGCCGCGGCCGCACCGCGAGCGCGCGGGCAACCGCGATGCGCTGCCGCTGCCCGCCGGAGAACTCGTGCGGATATTTGCGGCTGAAGCGCGCGGCAAGGCCGACGCGGTTGAGCAGCGCCGAGACTTCTGCGGCAAGTTCTGCGCGGGAAACCGCGCGATGCGCCTGGATCGCCTCGGCGATCGTGTCGTATACCGTCATGCGCGGGTTGAGAGACGCGTACGGATCCTGAAAGACCATCTGGAAATCGCCTCGCGCGGCGCGCAAGTCCTCAGGCGCCAGTTCGGCCAGATTCCTGCCGGCCAGGATCACCGTGCCCTCCGTCGGCGGCACCAGCCGCAGGATGGTGCGGGCGAGGGTGGACTTGCCGCATCCCGACTCGCCCACCAGGCCAAGCACCTCGCCCTGCGCAATCGAAAGGGAGACGCCATCCACGGCCTTGACCGTTGCGGCGCCGCGGCCAAACAGCATTCCACGCTCGAGCGGAAAGTACGTCTTGACGCCTCTCACCTCCAGCAGCGGTTCTTGCATGGGTTTCACTGTAGAGTGAGCTCCCCGCGTTGCACGCGAAGACAGGCGGAGGCCTGGCCTGCGCCCACGTCTTGCAGTTGCATTTCGGTGCGGCTGCAGTCTGCGACGGCGAATTCGCAGCGCGGCGCGAACGCACAGCCCGGAACAGGCCGCGAAAGATCCGGCGGCAGCCCGGGAATCACGTACAGCTCCGCCCCCTTTGCCTGCATTGCGGGACGGGATCGCTGCAGCGCGCGCGTGTACGGGTGCTTCGGCTCACGGAAGACGGCCCGGGTATCCGCCGTTTCCACGACCCTGCCCGCATACATGACCATGACCCGATCGCAGAACCCCGCCACCACGCTCAGGTCGTGCGATATGAAGATGACTGCGACGCCCCGCTGGCGCTGTTGCTGCGCGATCAGGTCGAGGATCTGCGCCTGCACCGTCACATCGAGCGCCGTGGTCGGCTCATCGGCGATCAGCAGGTCGGGTTTGCCGATCAACGCCATCGCGATCATCACGCGCTGGCGCATGCCCCCGGAGAACTGGTGCGGGTAGCTGCGAATCCGCTGCTCTGCCTCCGGAACTCCGACTTCCTGGAGCGCCTGCAATGCCATACGGGCCGCTGCCGCGCGGTCGATTTTCTCGTGGATCAGCAGCGGTTCCATGAGCTGCTCTTCGATCGTCATGTACGGATTCAGCGAGGTCATCGGATCCTGAAATATCATCGCGACGCGCCGGCCGCGAATGCCGCGCAGGACCTCCTGCGGGCAACGCAGCAGATCGATGCCTTCCAGCACGGCGCCGGCGCCCTCGATCCGGCCGGGAGGCTGCGGCACCAGGCCCAGGAGCGAGAGGCATGTGACCGACTTGCCCGAGCCGGATTCACCCACAATACCCAGCGTTTCGCCCCGATCGATGCAAAACGACACTCCGTCCACTGCGCGCACGACACCGTTGCGCGTGTGAAAGGACGTGCGCAAGTCATCGACTTCAAGCAGCGCCACGCGCTTTAGTCCTTCGATGCCCGGACGTCGAGCGCATCGCGCAGGCCGTCGCCGAGGAAATTCAGCGAGAACAGCGTCGCCGCGAATACCGCGGCCGGGTAGATCAGCAGCCAGGGCGCCTCCTCCATCTGCTCGGCGCCCTCCTTGATGAGCAGTCCCCAGGAGCTCATCGGCGGCTGCACGCCGAGCCCGAGGAAACTCAGAAAGGCCTCCAGCAGCATCACCGCGGGAATGGTGAGCGTCGTGTACACCATCACGGGACCGAGCACATTGGGGACCACGTGGCGCAGAACGATGCGGCGTTTGCGCAGGCCGAGCGCGACCGCCGCCTCGATGAATTCCTGCCGTTTGAGCGCCAGGACCTGCCCGCGCACGATGCGCGCCATGGTCAGCCACTCGACCGCGCCGATTGCGACGAACAGCAGGATGAAATTGCGGCCGAAAACCGTCATCAGCAGAATCACGAAGATCGTGAACGGCAGGGCGTAGAGGATGTCGACGATGCGCATCATCACGGCATCGAGCTTTCCCCCGGCATAGCCGGCGATCGATCCCCACAGCACGCCGATGGTGAGCGAAACGCTGGTCGCCGCGAGCCCCACCAGCAACGAGACGCGGCCCCCGAAGAACAGCCGCGCAAGCTGGTCGCGGCCAAGCTTGTCGGTGCCCAGCAGATGCGCCGCGCTTGGCGGCGCGGCGCCCAAGGCGAGATTCTGTTCCTCGTACGAGTAAGCGAGGAACAACGGCCCGAGCAGCGACAGCGCGGTCAGCACGATGAGCACCACGCCGCCGATGACCGCCATGCGGTTGCGGCGCAGGCGCGCCCACGCGTCCTGCCAGAGCGAACGCCCCGGCTCCACCGCGTCGGCGGCGAGCGCGGGCGATGCAGTCGCAGTCACGGGCACGGGCTAATTGGCGCGCTGCTTCGGGTTCAGCATGGCCTGGGCGATGTCGGCCGCCAGATTCAGGGCGACGACGAGTGCGGCGTAGAACAGGGCAGTGCCGATCGTCAGCGTGGCGTCGCGGTTGAAAACGCTGGTGACGAAGTGGCGGCCGAGGCCCGGGATATTGAAGATCGTCTCGATGACAAACGACCCCGTGAGGATGCCCGCGATACCCGGGCCGAGAAACGACACCACGGGCAGCAGTCCGCCGCGCAGCGCATGCCGGAAAACCACGCGGGTCTCCGAGGCACCCTTGGCGCGCGCGGTCCGGATGAAGTCCTGGTTCAGCACTTCGAGCATGCCGCCGCGCGTGAGGCGCGCAATGTAGCCCGCGTACACCAGGCCGAGCGTCAGCGCGGGCAGCACGCGATCACGCGGGAAATCCCAGCCCGAGGCGTTGAAATGCTCGAAGTGCAGCGCGAACACCAGCACCAGCAGCGGCCCCATCACGAACGTGGGCAGGCAGATGCCGGCCATCGCGGTGGTCGACGCGAGATAGTCGATCCAGGTGTTCTGCCTGACCGCCGCTGCAATGCCGAGCGGGATGCCGACCAGAAGCGCAACGCACAGCGCGATGCCTCCGAGCTCGAGCGATACCGGCAGCGCCGCCGCGATCAGCTCGTTCACCGATCGGTTGGCGTGCTTGAACGAGGGGCCGAGGTCGCCGCGCAGGAGGTTCCCCATGTAGCTTGCGTACTGCTTCCACAGCGGCTGGTCGAGGCCGTAGAACGCCTCGATCTGCACTTTGATCTCCTGCGGGATGTTTTTTTCCGTGTCGAGCGGGCCGCCGGGCACCGCCTTCATCATGAAGAACGTAATCGTCGCCACCAGGACCAGGACCGGAATCGTCTCGAGGATCCGGCGGACGATCAATCGCAGCATGCGGTGCGTGCTCGCCGTTTCAGGGGCGCTGCGCTGCGGCGCTTGCCGTCGCCAGAGATGCTTCCGGCCGCGGCGCGAGCCACACGTAAGGATAGGGATGGTGATCGAGAATCGTGGCATTCCACCCGCGCACCTCGGGTCGGAGCAGGTAAACGCGCGTGTAGTGATAGATCGGGATCACCGGCATCTCGTCGAGAAAGATCGCCTCGGCCTTCTGGAACAGCTCGTAGCGGGTCT
>VBCT01000358.1 GCA_005882235.1 Betaproteobacteria bacterium | reverse complement strand
CGATGAATTTCAGGTCGAATTTCCTGAGATAGGGCTCGTTGCGGCGATGCGAGATGACGTGATTCAGCTCCGCGAGCAGCGTCTGCCCATCGGAGAGGACGAAGTCGTAGAAGAGGACCGCCGCGTAGGGATGCGGGGCGCGCCTCATGACTCCGATTCCGTCGGTGTAAGCGACCGTCGGCGCGAGCGCGAACCAGTCGATCGGCGCGCCGCTCTTCCGGGACTGCTCCGGCAAATAGCTGTAGAGGGTCAGCGCCAGCGGGATTTCGCCCGCGACGACGAGGTTGTTGAGCAGTGCGTTGCCGTTTCGCACGGTCAGGCCGTTCGTCGCCACCAGGTCGCGGAAGAATTTGAGGCCTGCCTCCCCGCCCATTTCCCGGACCAGCGTGAAGAACCATTCCTGTTCTTTCGCTTCGACCGCGATGCGTCCCTTCCAGCGCGGGTCGAGCAGATCCCCGAATGTTTTCGGCAGCTCTTTTTTCGTGTTGTAGGCCTGGACGAAAATATAAACGCGCGGGCCGGCCCACTCGCGATGCGGCGCCACCGCCTCGGCGATCAATTCCCGCTGGTAGGGCGAGCGGACTTCCTGAAGCAGGCGTTCGCGGTGCAGAAGCTCCATTTCCGGCGAGGGATTGTGCACGACGTCCACTTCGAAGCGGCCGGCGCGCGCCTCGGTAACCGCCCTGCGCAGGACGTTGTTCTTGCCCGAGCGCCAGACCTTGACCTTGATCCCGTAGCGGCGTTCGAACTCGGAAACGAGGCGTATGAGGTCCTTCTCCGCCATCGATGCGTACAGGGACAGCGAGCCCTCGCGCTTCGCGCCGGCGAGGAGGCGCGCCGAGCGATCGGCGCTCTCGTCGAGCGCCGGAGACGGATTGTGCTGCGCGAAAGCGGCTGTCCCGGCGGCGCAGGCGAGGAGGAAGAGCGCCGGGCGCGACAGCATGAGACCGAAGCCCTACGCGGGCTCCTTGACTCTTCGCTTCAAGTATTTCTCGACGAGCTCCGCATTGAGCACGACCTTGGCATCGTACTCGGGAGCATCCTCGATCTGCTCCAGGTCGTTCAGCCCGCAGTACTTGTAGATCCGGTTGATCGCCGAGATCAGCCGCACGGGCTTCTCCGTGCTCGCGTTGAAATGCTGGTGGATCGTGTTGGGCGGAATGTAGATCACGTCCCCGGCCTCCCACTCCCAGCGCTTCACCTCCGCTTGAGGCTTCCAGTGGTAGGTGTCGGTGATCTCGACGTCGCAGTCCTGGTGCAGGTCGTAACCC
Organism: Betaproteobacteria bacterium; assembly: GCA_005882235.1. Classification (GTDB taxonomy): domain Bacteria; phylum Pseudomonadota; class Gammaproteobacteria; order Burkholderiales; family SG8-39; genus VBDM01. The sequence continues at coordinate 1,070 of VBCT01000358.1, read as the reverse complement.
CGGCCCTCCACCACGTACAGGCACTCCTCGGCCAGGTGCCGGTGCCTGCCCGAGCGGCTGCCCGCCGGAATGATCTGCATGTAGGCGTCTACCGTCTCCATGCGCGTGTTCATCTGCTCGTTCAGCAGGTGCTTCAGCAGCCCCTGGCGCGACATCTCCCAGGGCATGTCCTCCGGGTGCAGGATTTTCCTGCGCTTCGCGTTCCTCGCCGGAGCGGCAATCGCGTTCTCGAGCAGGCTCTGATACAGCTTCTGGTGCGCGCTGCCGCGCATCCAGGCTTTCGATTCACCCCAGGCCATATGCCCCTCCTTCCGGGTTCATCAATGGTTGTAGTTTTCCTCGAAGTGCCGCGGAACGAAGCCCGCGCCCTCGGGCGTCGCTTCCTTCGGCCGCGGGATGACGGTCTGCTGGAACATCAGGTTCATGAACAGGACCATGGGCTTCGGCTTCAGGACGAGCGCGCGGGCGGGCTTCACCGGGTCCGCGTTGAAGTGCTGATGCACGCAGTTCATGTGGACGATCGCCACGTCTCCCGCCGACCAGTCGTAGCGCACGCCGTCGTGGATCTCGTAGCCCTTGCCGTCGAGGATGTAGAACGCCGCCTCGTTCACGTGGCCGTGCTTCTGCGTGCGGCCTCCCGGGCCGTACTCCTCCAGGTGCACGTGCAGCGTCTGCGTCATGCCGTCCACCGGCTCGATGAAGTGCTTGCTGAAGGACTGCGGGCCGTCGTTGAAGAGCAGGTCCTTGCCCTTGATCACGCGCGGCAGGCCCCTCAAGCGCGCGAGCTCCTCCTTGAGGCTGTACTGCCCCTGGATTCCGCGCACGAAGACGCGGTCCTTCTTGCTGCTGTAGTGCGATTCCTTGGCCATCGTCTCGCTCCGTTCGCTTACCGTCCCTTGCCGAAAATCTCCTCGTACAGCTTCACCCACTTGTCGTACTCGTCGAGCGTCACGCGCGCGTCGACGAACTTGAGCGGCAGCTTGTTGAGCAGCGTGTCGATTTTCCTGCTCGTCGGCACGAAGTCGCGCTGCGCGAGGATCTTCTGGCCTTCCTCGCCGATCTCGAAGTCG
>VBCT01000049.1 GCA_005882235.1 Betaproteobacteria bacterium | reverse complement strand
GGCGTTTTCGGACCTGGCGAAAAATGAAGCGCGCCTCGCCAACGCGCAGCGTATCGCCCAGATCGGCAGTTGGGAGATGGATCTTGCCGACCTGCACGACATCAGCAGGAACCCGCTGCGCTGGTCGGACGAAATCTTTCGCGTACTCGGTCGTGAGCCGGGAAAGACGGAGGCCTCGAATGAAATCTTTTTAGAGGCCGTTCATCCCGATGACAGGGAACGCATCAGGGAGGCGATGGCGGGCGCGATCAATCACGGCAGGAACTATAGCATCGAACACCGGATCATCCGCCCGGACGGGAGTGAAAGAGTCGTTCATGAGATGTCGGAGATCATTTACGACAGCATCACTGGAGAACCGGTAAGAATGGTCGGGACGGTGCAGGACATCACCGAGCGCAAGCACACGGAACACCTCGCATATCTCGCCCAGTTCGACACTCTGACGGGGCTGCCGAACCGGCACATGCTGCACGATCAGCTGCACCAAACGCTGGCGCAGGCGCAACGCGTCGGTGGACGATTTGGTTGCATGTTTGTCGATCTCGACCGTTTCAAGCACGTGAACGACACGTTCGGGCACAACGTCGGCGACAAACTGTTGATCCAGGTCGCGCAGCGCCTGCGACAATGCCTGCGCGCCGCCGACATCGTCGGGCGGCTGGGCGGCGACGAATTCGCCGTGGTGCTCGCCAGTCTCGCCAAGGCCAGCGACGCGGGTCTGGTCGCGGAGAAGGTGATCTCCGCCCTGTCGGCTCCGTTCGATCTGGATGGCCATGAAACCTACATCTCGGCCAGCATCGGCATCGCGATCTACCCCGGCGACGGGGATGAGGTCGAAGGGCTGCTCAAAAGCGCCGACACGGCGATGTACCGGGCAAAAGACCAGGGACGGAACAACTACCAGTTCTACCTCCCGCAAATGAACGAGCGCATGGGGCAGCGGATACAACTGGAGACGAGTCTGCGCAGTGCCCTGGAACGCGAGGAGTTCCGGCTGCAGTACCAGCCGAAAGCGGAGCTCGTTCGCGGCGCCATCAGCGGTTTCGAGGCGCTGCTGCGCTGGCAGCACCCCGAACGCGGCCTGGTCTCACCCGCCGATTTCGTTCCGATCTTGGAAGACACCGGCCTGATCGTGCCGGTGGGTGAATGGGTGTTGCGAACAGTATGCGGACAGATCAAGGCCTGGCAGGCGCAGGGGATTACGCCTCCTCCCATTGCGATCAATTTGTCGGCGCGGCAATTCCAGCAAAGGACCCTCAGCGCCTTCATCGCGCGCATTCGCGAGGCCGGAATCGATCCGTCGCTGATCGGACTGGAGCTCACCGAATCGCTGCTGATGAAGGATGCCCAGGAGACTGTGCGAATGCTCGCCAGCCTTAAGGCATCTGGAGTGCGCCTGTCGGTGGATGATTTCGGCACGGGTTACTCGAGCCTCGCCTACCTGAAACGCTTTCCGCTCGATGAACTCAAGGTCGATCGCATTTTCGTCAGCGATGTCACCACCGACCCGGATGGTGCCGAGATCACCCTTGCCATCATCAGCTTGGCGCGCAGCCTGAAGCTCAAGGTGGTGGCCGAAGGCGTCGAGACCGAAGGGCAGCTGAGGTTCCTGTGCGCGCACGGCTGCGACGAAATGCAGGGCTATTACTTTTCACACCCCATGACCGCCGCGGACTGCACGCAGGCATTGATCGAGGGGCGCCGGCTGCAAATTCCGGTCACCGACGATCCATTGGTTGACACGCCGCTGGTGCTGTTCGTGGACGACAATCAAAACGATGTGGAGTTCATGCAAAAGGCGCTGGAGCCGGACGCATATCGCACATTGAGCGCGAACAGCCCGCAAGCGGCGTTGGAGTTGCTGGCCAGGCATACGGTGAGTATCGTCATCAGCGACCAAAACATGCCGGCCATGACCGGTGTGAAATTTCTGTCCGTCGTCCGCAAGCTGTATCCGCGAGCTATCAGGATCGTGATGAGCGGGGTCGGCGACTCCGGTACGGTGACCAATGCGGTGAACGAAGCGGGTATCCACAAATTCCTGTCCAAGAACTGGGATGCCGCTCGACTGCGCTCAGAAGTGCGTGAGGCCTACCTGCATCGCCGCGACCAGCCCACCTAGTCAACTCGACAGCATGCGCACGACCTCCTCGGCCGTGCGCACGCGCGCCATGCGCGGGAAGACGCGCCGCATGTTCGCGGGGTTCATTCCAGCCTCAGGTTCTTCGAGAAGTCGTAATCCACGGAGCTTGCGCTCTCGAACTCCCAGCGCACCTGTCCCTTGCCCGGCCACTTGCCTCCGAAAACATCGCCGAGAAACGCGAGCAGCATCCTCCAGGCTTCTTCCGCTTCCTTGGCGCGGTAGCGCCCCGGCATGGTGTCGTTCAACCAGCCGTGCGGCATGCCCGGGAACACCTTCATCCGGTAGCTGCAGCGGCCCTCCTCCAGCGCATCGCGCGTGCGGCGCACGTCGGCGAGCGAGATCGTGTGATCGCATTCGCCGTAGACGAAGAGCACCGGCGCCGCAAGCGAGCGCATCATCTCCTGCATCGGCTCCGGCTGCAGATCGGACACCTGCCAATCTCGCTGCTGCGAACCGCCGTAGAGCACCACGAAAGCAGCGAGATCGCGCCGCCGGCTGCCGATCACGATCGGATAGCGCCCGCTCTGGCACACGCCCATCAACGCGATGCGCTCGGGCGCGACGCGCGGGTGGCCTTTCAGGAAATCGAGTGCCGCGTCGATCACCGCGGCGACCTCGGGATCGGGCAGCACCACGCGCTCTTTGCCGCTCCGCAGCGCCGCCTCGTCGCCCCTCCAGCGCGAGAAGAGATTCGGCGCGAGAGCCGCGTAGCCGTCGCGCGCGAGGCGCCGCGCCAGGTCGAGCGTGTGTTGAACCAGCCCGTAGCGCTCGTGCAGGATGACGACTGCGCCCGCCGGCGATTCGCTTCGCGGCAAGCAGAGAAAGCCCTCGCAGTCCCCGCCGAAGCGCAGCTTGTGCGGGTCGCTGGCCACGCTTATTCCTGCCCTTTCAGGAAGAGCGTCTGCCAGCGTTTTTCCCAGGTGTCCCACTCGTCCACGACCGGCGCGAGGTCGACGATGCGGAAATGGCTTTGATTGAACGAGCTCTCGACCTTGCGGTTCACCGGAACGCGGCTTGCGGCCATGATGAAGCGCTGGCCTTCGGGCGACAGCACGAAATCCACGAAGAGGAGCGCCGCGTGCGGGCGCGGCGCCTGTTTCGCCACGCCGATGCCGTCGGCCCGGCCGAATGCGGGCGGCAGCGGCTTCCAGTCGATCGGCGCGCCCCGCTCCTTCAGCTTGTCCACCGCCTGATTGTAGAGCGTCAGCACCACCGGGATCTCGCCCGCGGCGACGAGCTCCGTCATGAGCGTGTGGCCGCTGCGGATCTGCGGCCTCATCGCCGCCAGTTTCCGGAAATAGGCGAGGCCTTTTTCCTCGCCCATCGCCTTCGCCACCGCGGCGAACCAGATGACATCGGAGGCCTCGATCCCGAAATTGCCGCTCCACCTGGGCTGCAGCAAGTCTTCATAGGACCTCGGAACGTCCTCCCGCTTGACGAGCCTGGTGTTGTAGCCCATGACGAAGAAGAGCAGATTGTCCGGCGCGTAATGGCCGTGGCGCGGGAAGGCCTCCGGTGGAATGTCGCCGAACGCGGGGCTCCAGAATTTCTCGAGCAGCGCTTCGCGGTGCAGGATCTCCATGCCGTGTCCGCTGCCCTCGTAGACATCGACCGCGGATTTGCCCGCGCGCGCCTCGGCGAGCGCTCGCTGCACGAACTTCTGGTTGATGCCGCGCCACATCCTCACCTTGATGCCGTACTTTTCCTCGAACGCCGCGATCATCGGGCTCGCGTCTTCCGGCGTCATGGTGGTGTAGAGGCTGAGGCCGCCTTCCTTCCTTGCCTGCGAGAGGAGCCTCTGCGCGCGGTCCGCGCCCTGATAGAGATAGATCTCGCGGTTGGCGGCCTGCCGGTCCTGCGCGTACGTCCCCGGGACTGCGAACGCGGCGAGCGCGAAGGTCAGGACGCGGGACATCCGAAGCTACTTGCCCGACGGCCCAACGGCGGCGAGCAGCCGTTTCACGAACTCGTCGATCGCCCTGCGCTCGATCCAGCGCACGACCGCCACGAGGTCGTGGTCCGGATCGACGTACACGATGTTGGTGCCGTTCCCGATGTGTGCGAAAGCGCTCGCCGGCGCGCTCGGAAAAAGTTTCCCGTCCTTGTTGTTGTACCAGTTCATGAAGCCGTAGCCCGGCTCGGCCGGCGTCGGCGTGAGCGCCCACTCTACCCACTGGGTGGAGAGCAGCTGGCGGTCCTTCCATTTGCCGCGGCGCAGGGTGAGATAGCCGAACCGGGCCATGTCGTAGGCGCTGATGAACAGGCCCCCGCCCCAGTGCCCGCCTCCGGTCACCGACTGCACGGCGCCACCGTCGAGCACGATCCACGAATTCTCGTAGCCGAACCAGCGCCAGGTGCTCGAGGCGCCGATCGGATCCATGATGGCCTCCTTCAGCACCTGAGGGAGCGGACGCCGCCACACGTTGAGCGCCGCGAGCGCGAGCACGTTGACGCGCACGTCGTTGTACTTGTAAGCCGTGCCCGCCCTGTTGCGCGGCCGCGTCAGCCATTCGCCGGGCCTGTCGCTCGGGCGATCCGCCCTCCCAGTCGCTCGTCTGCCGCAGCAGATGATTCCAGGTGATGGTGCGGTTGTGCGGGGTCTCGAACAGGAACAGGAAATCGGAGCGCCCGAGATGGTCGGACTTGTTGCGCTCGGGAGCCGGATCGTAGAGCTGGATCGGCGCCACGTAATCCCTCACCGGATCGTCGATGCTCCTGATCAGGCCCCTGTCGTAGGCGACACCGACCACGCTCGAAAGGAGACTTTTCGTCACGCTGTGCGTCATGTCCACGCGCAAGGGCTCGCCCCATTCGGCGACGATGTAGCCCTTGTGGACGACCACGCCGGTCAGGTCGCCACGGTCCTTGATCGGGCCGATCGCGTAGCCGAACGGCTCGCGCCCGAAAGTCTGGTAATGATTCAGCGTCAGATCGCGCGGATTGCGCGTTTCGTTTGCGACCGCGTAATCGATCGCGTCCTTGAGGCGTTGGGCGTTGACGCCCGCTTCCGCGGGCGTTTTGCGCTGCCAGACCGCGTCGGGATAGTAGGGCGCCTGGGCTAGAGCCGAAGCGCAAAACGAAACCAGCAGCAATGCAAATAAGCTGACGCGACGGCGGAGCATGGCGGCCTCTCTTCCGATCAGGTCTTGGACGATCCGGGTTCGGACTCTCTGCTTTGGGCCTCTAACATAGCAACCGGGCCCGCTTCTGGAAAGATGCGTCTATACTGATACGCGGTTTCGCATTCATGGTCCGGCGACACCGAATCCAATCGTCCCCACGGAGGAGCATCCGATGAACATCCCGTCCCGACAATGGCGGCTCGCGGTTGCGACCACCGCCGCCGGCCTCTCGATTGCCGCCCACGCCGCCGACCCGATCAAGATCGGCATCAGCATCGCGCAATCGCCGCCCGGCTCGGTGGTGCAGGGCGTGCAGGTGAAGGACGGCCTGGAGATCATCAAGGACCAGGTGAACAAGGCGGGCGGCGCCCTCGGTCGGAGTATCGAGCTCGTCTACGAGGACAACCAGGGCGTCCCCGAGAAGGGCCGCGCGGCCACGGAAAAGCTGATTACGCGCGACAAGGTCGTCGCCGTCACCGGCGGCCACCAGAGCTCGGTGTGCCTCGCCGAGATCGAGGTGGCGAAGCGCTACAACGTCCCCTACGTGAACACCAACTGCTGGTCGGACGACGTGCGCAAGAAGGAGTATCCCCAGGTGTTCAACCCGGGCAACTACAACTCGCGGGTCGGCCAGGCCATGGCGGAAACCATCGCCGCCATGCGCGTGAAGCGCGTGATCGCGCTGGTCGAGAACACCGACTACGGCATCGGGCAGGCCAAGGCGGTCGCCGAGGCGCTGAAGCAGAAGGCGCCGAGCGTCGAGTACAAGTACGAGACGCTCGATCGCGCGGGCAAGGACTTCACCCCCGCGGTGCTGCCGCTGCGCGCCAATCCGCCGGAAATGATCCTCACGATGCTGCTGCCGCCCGCCGCGTACATCGTGATGAACCAGCGCTACGAGCAGGGCGTCGCACCGTCGGCGAAGACCTGGCTCTACGACGGCGCGGGAATCGCCGACTACCCCGATTTCTGGCAGAACGTGAAGGAAGCCGGGAAATACATGCTCGAGTTCGGCCTGTACCACCCGGCGATGAAAACCCCCAAGCTGGGGTTGGAGGTGGCGAAGACCTATCAGCAACGCACCAAGAACGAGCCGAACCGGCTCATCTTTCAGGCGGCGGATTCGCTTCTGCTGATCGTCGATGCGATCAAGCAGGCGAAAGGTACCGATCCGAACGCCATGATCAAGGCGCTCGAAACCATGAAATTCGAGGGCGTGCGCGGAGAGTTCCGGTTCTCGAAGGAATCCGGCTACAAGTTCCACCAGTGGGTGGAAATCCCCTACGTCAACTACCAGCTCACCGAGGTCAACCAGCCGGTAAGCGAGAGCTTGCTGGTCCAGGGACCGGGAATCCCGCTGTCGGTCGACAAACTGAAGAAGCCGGCGAAGTAGCTTCCGCGTAACGCACCCTCCCGGCGCGCCGGGAGGGTTACTTCCCCTGCGGGTCGCTCCGCCATGCTCAACGTCGACCTGTTCATCAACGGCCTGATCATCGGCCTGTTCTATGCGCTGATGGCCGTCGGGCTCACGCTCATCTTCGGCATCCTGAAGGTGGTCAACTTTGCCCACGGCGAGTTCTACATGGTGGGCGCCTACGCCTACACGCTCGCCGCGTTCAAGCTCGGCTTCGACCCGTGGCTCGCGCTGCCGCTCGCGCTCGCCGCGGGCGCGTTCGCGGGCTGGCTCACCGAGCGCACTCTCATGCGCCCGCTCTACGCCGGCTACTCCTCGTGGGGCCTGATGCGCGACGAGTACGCGGTCGTGGTGACTTTCGCGCTGTCGCTCCTGCTCATCAATCTCGTCGACAAGGTGGTCGGGCCGTACCCGCAACGCGGGCCGGGTCTGGTCGACATCCCGCGCATGGCGCTGGGACCCATCATGCTCTCCGGCCAGAAGCTGGTCGCGACCGGCATGTCGATCGCGATGATCGCGGGCCTCGTTTTGTTTCTGCGCTACTCGTTATAGCCTCGTGTTCGCGCTCTCGGGCGCGCTCGCCGCGCTTGCAGGCGCCTTGCTCGCGCCCATCATCAACGCCTCACCCGATGTCGGCGCCTTCCCGGCGATCAAGTCCTACGTCATCGTCGTGCTCGGCGGCATGGGCTCGATGCCCGGGAGTATCGCCGCGAGCCTCGCGCTCGGCGTGTTGGAGAGCTTCGGCGCGGTCTACATCTCCTACGACTACCGCGACACCTTCGGCCTGGTGATCCTCATGCTGGTGCTGATTTTCCGCCCGCAAGGCCTGTTCGGCGAGCGCGGACGCGAGGTGTGATGGACAGCTCCGCGCGGCGCATGGCGCTCGAGTTCCGGCTCTCCCTCGGCCTGCTCGCGCTGCTCGCGATCATGCCGCTCGCGATCGACAATCCCTACTGGCTCGGAGTGCTCATCGTCTCGATGTACTTCGCGCTGCTCGCTGCAGGCTGGAACCTGCTTGCCGGCTACACCGGGCAGTTCTCGATGGCGCCCGCCTGCTTCGCCATGATCGGCGCCTATACCACGGGGCTGCTCGCCTACCATTGGAAAATCGCGCCCTCGCTCGGCATCCCCGCCTCCATCCTCGCAGCCGGCGCGATCGGCGCGATCCTCGGGCTCATCGTGCTGCGCTTGCGCGGGCCCTATCTCGCGCTCACCACGCTTTCATTCGCCGAAATCATGCGGCTCGCGATCGGCAATTCCTACGACTTCACCCGCGGCGACCTGGGCCTCAACGTGCCCGGCCTGTTCGAGAGCCGGCTCGCTTACTACTACGCGTTCGTGGCGGTGCTGCTCGCCGCGCAGGGAGGCCTGTACCTGCTGCTGCGCTCGCGCGCCGGATTGTTCCTGCAGGCTATCCGCGACGACGAGGTCGCCGCCGCCAGCCGCGGCGTGGACGTGGTGCTTTGGAAAACCGTCGCCTTCACCCTGAGCACCGCCGCAAGCGGCCTCGCGGGGGCGATGTACGCGCACTTCAGCCAGCTGGTGAGCCCTGAACTCGGGCTCCTCTCGCAGACGGGCCTCGTGATCTGCATGGTCGTGATCGGAGGAATCGGGAGCCTCATCGGCCCGCTCGCCGGCGCGCTGCTCGTCTACGTCAGCTCGGAGATGCTGCGCGAGGCGGGCGGGGTCCAGCTCATCGTGTTCGCGCTGCTCGTGATTCTGATCGCGCGCTTCTTCCGCGAAGGGTTGTGGGGACTCGCGCGGCGTTCACTCAGAAAGACCACGGCGTGAGTTGCCTCGCCGTCTCCAACGTGTCGCGCGCTTTCGGCGGCCTGCGCGCCGTCGACCGCGTCAGCTTCGACATCGGCCGCGGCGAGCTGGTCGGCCTCATCGGACCGAACGGCTCGGGCAAGACGACCCTGTTGAACATTCTCTCCGGACACCAGCCGGCCGAGGCGGGCGAGGTGCGGCTCGGGGACGAGGCCATCCAGGGACTGAGGCCAGAGCGCATCGCCGCGCGTGGCCTGCAGCGGATGTTCCAGCTCACGCGCGTGTTCCGCCGCATGAGCGCGCTCGACAACCTGATGACGGCCGGCCGCGCCCTCGGCCTCGCGCACCCCGGGGCGCTCGCCCGCGCCGGGATCCTCCTCGAGGAGCTGGCGCTCTCGCGCGTGAGCGACCTGGACGCCGGACAGCTCTCAGGCGGCCAGCAAAAACTCCTCGAGTTCGGCTGCTGTTTCATGTCGCCGCCGAGGATTGCGCTCCTCGACGAGCCTTTCGCCGCCGTGCACCCGGCCATGAAGGAGACGATGGCGCGCTTCATCCGGGCGCACCACGCCGACGGGCAGACGTTCCTCGTCGTCAGCCACGACATGCCGGTGATCGTCGAGCTCTGCCCGCGCACGATCTGCATGAACGCTGGCGCCGTCATCGCCGACGGCCCGACGCGCACGGTGCTGAACGAACGCTCGGTGATCGAGGCGTATCTCGGCGGTGCGGGGGCGGCATGAGCGCGCTGCTCGAAATGTCCGGCGTCACCGCCGGCTACGCCGCCGACATCGATGTCCTGCGCAACGTCACGCTCGGCGTGGAGGCGGGCCGAATCACCGGGCTCATCGGCCTGAACGGCGCAGGCAAGTCCACGCTGATGAAGGCCCTCTGCGGTTTTTTGCGCCCGAAGGCGGGAGCCGTCCGTTACGACGGCGCCGACGTGACCGGCATCGCCCCGCACCGGCTCATCGATCGCGGCATCGGGTACATCCCGCAGGAGTCGAGCCTGTTTCCCTACATGAGCGTGGCCGACAACTTGCGCCTGCCGCTCGAGCACCTGGCGCGAACGCGCGCGCAGGCGCTGGACGTACGGGCGCGCATCGACGAGATGCTGGTGCACTTCCCGGCGATCCGGGAGAAGCTGCGCGCCCAGGCAGGCGATCTCTCCGGCGGCCAGCAGAAAATGCTCGAGTTCGCGAAGGCCTACGTTCTGCGCCCGCGGCTGTGCCTCGTCGACGAGCCGAGCATCGGCCTCGCGCCCAAGATCGCCACCGAGGTGTATCACTGGATCGATCTCTTCACCGCGCAGGGCATGACCATCCTGCTGGTCGACCACAACGTGCGCCGCGTCGTGCAGATGTCCGAGTACATCTACGTGCTGAGCCTGGGCGAAATCACCGCCCAGGGAAGGCGCAAGGACTTCGAAGGCGACCTGCACGAGCAGGTCAGGTCGTGGCTGGGGGTGAATTTCTAGAAACGCGCCGGCGCCTGTTTCTCCATGAGGAGAGGCCGGGTAACATGGACCCATGAGCTCACGCAAACGCAGCCAGACCAAGGCCTACCAGGATCCGGGATTTCTCAACAGCAAGGACGCCCGCGCCCTGCGCATCCTGTCGGAGTACCTCGAACCGAAGAGCCGCTTCGACCACCACAGGGTCGACGACACCATCGTGTTCATGGGCTCGGCGCGCATCAAATCGCGCGAGACCGCGGAGGAAATGCTGCGCAAGGCGAAGGACGGGAAGGACCGGGAGCGCGCGCAAACGGCGCTCAGGATGTCCGCCTACTACGAAGCCGCCCGCGAGCTCGCTACCCGCCTCACCACGTGGTCGAAGGAGCTCGACCGCGTGGAGCGCCGCTTCGTCGTGTGCACCGGCGGCGGCCCGGGAATCATGGAGGCCGCGAACCGCGGCGCGGCCGAGGCGAAGGGCCTCAACGTCGGCCTCACCATCTCCCTCCCGGCGGAAGAATTCGACAACCCCTACGTCACGCGCGAGCTCGCCTTCCACTTCCACTACTTCTTCATGCGCAAGTTCTGGTTCAGCTACCTCGCCAAGGCGGTGATCGTGTTTCCGGGCGGCTACGGGACGCTCGACGAGCTGTTCGAGCTCTTGACGCTGGTGCAGACGCACAAGATGCGCAAGCCCATGCCGATCGTCCTCTTCGGCACCGAGTACTGGCGCGAAGTCATCGACTTCGACGCGCTCGCGCGCCACGGCACCATCGACGCCGCGGACATCGAGCTCGTGCACCGCACCGACTCGGTGGATGACGCCTACGACTGGATCGTTGCGCAGCTCGCCGAGAAGGCGCTCGCGCAGCCGGGGGCGACGCTGTAGCCGGAACTACTTCCCCAGCGCCGCTTCGACCGCCTTCTCCAGGCGTTCAAGCCCGAAGGACACGTCCTCCACGGCGCCGTTGACGAAAAAAGCGGGCGTGGACCGCACCCCGCTCTTCGCGCCGCCGTCGATGTGCTCGTGCACCCGCTGCAGGTAAACGTGCTCCTTCATCTCGTAGTCGTATCGATCCAGGTCCAGCTCCGCCTGCAACGCGTACTGCCTCAGGTTGTTGGACTTGAGATGCAGCTGGTGCTCGAAGAGCAGATCGTGCATCGGCCAGAATTTGTGCTGCGCGCCCGCCGCTTCGGCGGCCTCGGCCGCGAGCTCGGCGTGAGGATGCACTTCCACGAGCGGGAAATTCCGGTACACGAAGCGCACGCGGTCCCCGAAGCGCTTGAGCAGCATTTTCACTGCGGGATAAGCCTGGCCGCACGACGGGCACTCGAAATCCCCGTATTCGACGACAGTCACTTTCGCCGCCGCCGGCCCCAGGAAGTGATCGGTGTGATTGACCGGGACGGCGAGCGTAAATGGTTGGGGTCGTTGCATCGAGGTCTTCCTTCGGGTAGTCGCAGGATGATATTGCATTCGCAGGATACCGCCGCGGCGTGTCGGCGCCAACCCGACGAGAATTTTGTTATAAAGGCAGGGTCAAGGAGAGGTACTCATGCCTCGCATCGCACACTCAGTGATCGACAACGCCGCCGGCTACGCCACTGGCGTCCGGGCCGGTCGCCACAAGCTGAACGCAGACGAGCCGGCATCGCGCGGCGGAACGGACACGGGACCGTCCCCGTACGAGCTGCTGCTTGCGGGCCTCGGCGCCTGCACCGCGATCACCTTGCGCATGTATGCCGACCGCAAAGGCTGGCAGTTGGGAACGATCCACGTGGACCTCGAACTGCACAAGGACGGCGAAGGCGACACGGGCCGGATCGCCCGGGTCGTCTCGTTCAGCGCGACGCTCCAGCCCGAGCAGAAGGCGCGCCTGGCCGAGATCGCAGAGAAGACGCCGGTGACGAGAACGATCAAGGCCGGCGCCACCATCGACACGACGTTTCGTTGACTGGCTTCCGGAAACCGGCCATCGCGAGGCAGCCGCGCCAGGTGTTAGTTCACTTGCAGATAACGGGAATTCCCTGCGCCTGCCGCTTGCCGTCCCTTTCGCAAAGGGTGTGCCGCACGAACAGGACCTCAAGCTTTTTCACATGGACCGCCGGGGATTATTCGCTACCTCGGCGTCGAAGCTTCAGCGCGTGCGCCCGCGCATCGACGCCGGGTGGCCGGGCAACTGGAGCGATCTCCCGGTGCTTACGATCTGGTCGCCGTCCACGCGCAGGATCGAGATGTCCTGGTCGATGAAGTTTCCGACATAGATATAGCGCCCGTCGTCGCTGAAAACCACGCCTTCGGGCAGGCCGCGCACCTCGACTTCGTTGGTGCGCGTCACTTTTTTGCCGTCGATCTTCAGCGCCACGACCAGGGCGTTGCGGTTGTAGAAGAAGGCGCTCTTCGAGGCGTTGGTTCCTCTGAGCAGCACCGCCACCGCGAGCCGGCCCGTCGGGCTGATGGCGAAGCCCTCGGGCGCATCGCCCACCACGATCTTGTCGATCACGCGTGGCGGAGTGGCCTCGAGGTCGATCACGCTGACCGTGTCCACGTGACCGTCGGCAGCGCCGCTGTTGCCGTTGTCCGCGGTCAGCGCGAGCTTGCCGTCCGGCGTCACGTCGACGTTGTACGGCCACAAGCCGGCGGGGACATCCTGCTTGTTGTAGCTGACCTTCTCGCCGTTCACCTCCAGGAACGCGATCTTGTGCCCGGGGAACTTCGCCGCGAGGGCGCGCCTGCCGTCGGGTGTGAACACGACGTGCGCGACCTGCTCGCCGATCGTCACGGTGTCGATCAGCTCGACCTTCTTCCCGGAAATGCGCAGCACGCTGATCGAGCCGTCGGCGCGATTCGCGACCAGCGCGAGATTGCCCGCGCGGTTGATCGACATGCCCGAGGGCTGCTTGCCGGCGGCGACCGTGTCGATCAGCTTCGGCGGATTGACGGTGAGGTCGATGACCCAGATCCGGTTGTCGGGCACCTGCTTCCAGGCCCCGCCTTCCTGGACGACGTTCATCGAGTTGGCGACCAGCGCGAGGCTCTCGTCCGGCGTGATTGCGAGATTGACGGGCGGGCCGACGATCGTGTTCGCGAGCGGCAGCACGACGAGCGTCTTCGGCGCGAGAGGGTCGGTACCGACGTCGAAGATCGCGACCGAATCGCGTCCGGGCGGACCGATCACCGCCTTTCCGGACTCGTCCCAGCTCTGTTTCTCGTCGAGGCCGACGATCATCAACTCGCGCTTTCCGGCGGCCGGCGGATTCATCGCGGCGCAGCCCGCAAGGGCGATAAGGCTCGCGGCAGCGATCAGGGTCTTGAAGGAATTCAAAGCGGAAACATCGGGGGACATGATCTCCCTTTCTTACGAACTGGAATCACGCCATGGTACTCCGCAGTCAGTTCGCCCGGGTGAATTTCTGCGCTCGATAGGAGCGTGTGCGGTCGAGCCGCCCGCCGCGGGTCGTGACAGTCGCGTTGGACTACGTCCGTCCTTGAATCCGGCGAAAGCGCGCGGTATTATAACGATCGTTATAACTTAAGGCTCTGCCATGGCCGCCCTCAAGCTTACGCGAATCGGCAACTCCGTCGGCGTGATCCTGCCGAAGGACATGCTCGCGCGCCTGAAGGTCGACAAGGGCGACACGCTGCACGTGACCGACACGCCCGACGGCCTTCGGCTTACGCCTCACGATCCCCGTTTCGCGGCGCAGATGAAACACGTGCGGCGCATCGCCAAGAAGCGCCGCGCCGTGCTGCGCGAGCTGGCGAAGTGAGGAAGTGGATCTGGATCGAGCGCTCCGTCATTCTCGCCGCG
>VBCT01000048.1 GCA_005882235.1 Betaproteobacteria bacterium | reverse complement strand
CCTCCGGCTGGCGCCGGTCCCTCACCCATTCGATGGCTTGCGGCTCATTCTGGAAGTTGCGAAGAGTGATTCCCTGCTGGCGCGCGAGCAACGCGACGTAATCGTGAGACATGCCCATTTCAACGGTATCACCGACGAGGGCGATCCTGTGCGCCGGGTCCGACGCGAGCCTCTTGAAGGTCTCGAGGACACCGTATCGTTCGACCGTGAACAGGGTTTTCGAGGAGAGCACGTGCACGAGGACGCGCGGGCAGCGGTGCCTGATGCTTTCGAAAACCACTGCGCGAAGAAACCTTCTTGTTTCTTCGGCGGTTTCCCGTTCGAGCAGGTCTGCCCTGAGAAAACCGCTTTCCATCGCGATCTTGTATTGCATAGTCTCCGGGGCGCCCGTGCGGCCCCCTCATCTCCATCCACCCCCCATGGGCCGCTGGGCCCGGCCCGTCAGCAAAAACGGCAACGCATGACGTATTATTCGTTGACGATGTCCACTTGCCCGCCCCAAGGCGGGCGCGCGGCCCGTTGTCGGGACTCCCCGACAAGGTGTCAACCGAGTTGGATTTTAACTCACGACCTACGTTGAAAAAACGCGCGGGAACCCTGGTCTGATTGGACCATCTTCTTCGGCCGCATCGCGCTCAGGAAAGACTAGAGTGAACGTCGTCGAGCGTTTCGCCGGGTTCGCGGAGGGCTATCGCGGGCAAGCGCTCGCGCCGCAGGTGCTGCACCAGGCGAAGCGCGCCGTGATCGACTGGTACGCGGCGCTGCTTCCGGGCGGCGTGATTTCTCCGGCCCTCCTGCTCGAGCGCGCGTTCGCCGCAGAGCTTGACCACGGCGAAGCCCGGCTCGCGCTCGGCAAGCGCGCGAGCGTGCGCGCGGCCGCGCTCATCAACGGCGCGGCCGCGCACACCGTCGAGGTGGACGACATCTTCCGCGAGGGCATCTATCATCCCGGCGCCCCGACCATCGCCGCGGCGCTCGCCCTCGCGCAGTCGCGGCAGGTCTCGGGCGAAGCGTTTCTGCGCGCGGTGATCGTCGGCTACGAGATCTCCACGCGCATCGCCGAGGCCATGGGCCGCGCTCACTACAGGTACTGGCACAACACCGGCACCATCGGCTGTTTTGGCGCGGCGAGCGCCGCAGCCGAGGTGCTCGGCCTCGACGCAAAGCGCTTCGCCCACGCGCTCGCGACGGTCGCCACTTTCTCCGCGGGCCTGCAGCAGGCGTTTCGCGCGGATTCGATGTCCAAGCCCATGCACGCGGGACGCGCTGCGGAAGCCGGCGTCACCGCGGCGCTCGCCGCGGCCGAAGGCGTCACCGGATCGCTCGACATCATGGAGGGCGAGGCGGGCTACGGCCGCGCCATGGGCTATGGAGACGCGGGCGACGGCCCGGATTGGGAGCGTGCGCTCGCGACCCTGGGCGAGGACTTCCACATCACCCGGATGAGCTTCAAGAACCACGCCTGCTGCGGCCACGCGTTCGCCGCGATCGACGGCGCGCTTGCGCTGAAGGCGCGCATGGGCGTGGCCGCCGCGGAGATCGCGCGGGTGCGCGTCGGCAGCTACCGGGCGACCCTGGAGGTCGCGGGGATCGCGGACCCCGCGACGGCCGCCGAGGCGCGCTTCAGCACGCCCTATCTCGTCGCGACGGCGCTCACGCACGGCAGCGTGCGGCTCGCCGCGTTCGAGCCCGCGCGGCTCCGGGACCCGGCGACGCGCTCGCTTATGCGGCGCGTGGAAGTAGTCCTGGACCCCGGGCTCGATGCCGCATTTCCGGCGCAGCGCGCGGCGCGCGTCGCGATCGAGTCGCGCGACGGCCGGCGCGGCGAGCATCTCCAGCCGACGCGCAAAGGCGACCCGGACATGCCGCTCTCCGACGCCGAGCTCGAGCACAAGTACCTCGAGCTCGCCTCGCCCGTGCTCGGAGAACAGCGCGCGCGCCGGCTGCTCGCGCGGCTCTGGCGCCTGGAGAGCGAAACCCAGCTCAGCTCCTCCCCGTGAGCCTCGCCGAGGCGCTCTTCGCTCCCCGCGCCGTCGCGCTCGTCGGGGCATCCGGGGACCCGGCGAAGAACAGCGCCCGCCCCTTGCGCTTCCTGCGCAAGCACGGCTACGCGGGACGCATCGTCCCGATCAACGCGTCGCGCGGCGAGGTGCTCGGCGAGCGCGCCTTTAGCAGCCTCGCCGAGGCGCCCGGCGCGATCGACCACGCCTTCATCATGACGCCGGGCGATTCGGTCGAGCGCGCGATCGAGGAGTGCGGTGCGCGCGGCGTACCCGTCGCGACGATTTTCAGCGACGGCTTCGCCGACGCGGGGGACGAGGGCACGGCGCGGCAGGCGCGGCTCGTCGCGCGCGCGAGAACACTAGGCGTGCGCGTGCTGGGCCCCAACAGCATGGGGCTCGTCGACGTTCCCGGCCGCGTCGCGCTCACCGTGAACGCGGTGCTCGAGATGGACGCCCTGCCCGCGGGGACGACGAGCTTCGTGTCGCAGAGCGGAACCATGCTCGGCACCGTGCTCTCGCGCGGTGCGGCGCGGGGCCTGGGCTTCGCCAAGCTCGTCTCGGTCGGCAACGAGTCCGATCTCGGGATCGCGGAGCTGGTCGAGCTGCTCGCCGAGGATCCCGGCACGAGGGTGATCCTCTTGTTTCTCGAAACCATACGCGACGGCGCGAGACTTGCCGCGGCAGCGCGCAAGGCCCACGCAGCGGGGAAACCGGTGGTCGCGTACAAGCTCGGCCGCTCGCGGCTCGGCGCTGCCCTCGCGCGCTCGCACACCGGAGCGCTCGCGGGCGAGGACGCGGCGCTGGCCGCGTATTTCCGCGACTGCGGCATCGTGCGGGTGGACATGCTGGAGACGCTCATCGAGATCGCGCCGCTCCTTTCGGGACGGACGCCGCCGAATCTGCCGCGAGCCGCACGCGTTGCGGTCGTGACCACCACCGGGGGCGGCGCTGCGAGCGTCGTGGATCGGCTGGGCATGTTCGGCATCGAGACGGTCGCGCCGGATTCCAAATCGCCGATCATCGATCTGACGATGACGGCGACCGCGGAGCAGTACACCGCGGCGCTCGATGAGCTGCTTGCGTCTCCTCGGTGTGACGGCGTGCTGGCGGTGGCCGGATCTTCGGCGCAGTTCCATCCGCGACTCGCGGTCGAGCCGATCGTGCGTTCGAAGAGGAACGCGAAACCGCTCGCGGTCTTTCTCACGCCGCACGCGGAACGCTCGCTCGCGCTGCTCGCCGAGCACGGGATCGCCGCCTTTCGCACCCCGGAAGCCTGCGCCGACGCGCTTGCAGCGTGCTTCGCCTGGCGCTCGCCGCGCACCCTCGCCGCCGTCGCATCCGCCGAATGGCCGCCCGATTTGCCCCGGCGCGCGCCTCTCGATGAAGCGCAAGCGCTGGTGCTCCTTGCCTCCCTCGGAATCCCGGTGGCGGAGCACGCGATCGCGCGGCCTCCCGGCTATACGCACGCAATTCCCTATCCGGTGGCGGCAAAGGCGCTTTCCGCGGAGCTCCCCCACAAGACCGAAGCCGGGGCGGTATGCCTTGACATCGCGGACCGAGCCGAGTTCGATCGCGAGGTCCGCGCGATGCTCGAACGCGTTCCCGCGGCACGCGCCGTGCTGGTACAGAAGATGGAATCGGGTCTTGCCGAGGCGATCGTCGGCTACCGCGACGATCCGGTTGTCGGCCCGATCGCGCTCGTCGGCGCGGGAGGTGCACTTGCGGAAATCTACAAGGATTACGCGCTGCGCCTCGCTCCGGTGAGCGAGGAGGAGGCCGCGGTGATGATAGCGGAGGTGAAGGGCCTCGCGGCGGTGCGCGGCTACCGCGGGCTCCCGCGCGGCGATCTGCGCGCGCTGGCGCAGGCGGTCGCCGCGCTCTCGCGCCTTGCGCTCGTCAGCGCCCGCCCGGTCGCCGAGGCCGAGATCAATCCGCTGATCGTGAAGCGCGAAGGCGCCGTCGCGGTCGACGCACTCGTCGTGATGAAGGAGTGAGCATGGATTTCCGCTTGACGCCCGAGCAGGAGCAGTTCCGCGAGTCGGTGCGGCGCCTCGCCGAGAAGCATCTCGCCGCGGGCGCGCGCGAGCGCGCGCACTCGCCCGACTATCCCTGGGATGTCGCCAAGCTCATGGCGGCGCACGGGTTGCTCGGGATCACGATCGCGGAAGCCGACGGCGGCCAGGGCGGCGCGCTGATCGACGCAGTGATCGCGATCGAGACCGTCGCCTCGGTCTGCCCCAGAAGCGCCGACGTCGTCCAGGCGGGCAATTTCGGACCGATCCGGGTGCTGGCCGAATACGGCAAGAAGCTGCAGAAGGAGCGCTACCTCACGCGCCTCCTCTCGGGAGAGTCCCTGATCTCGGTCGGCATGACCGAGCCGGAAGCAGGCTCCGCGGTGACCGATCTCCAGACGACGGCGACTCCAGAGGGCGACGGCTATCGAGTGAGCGGCTCCAAGGTGTTCACCACGCACTCGCCACACGCAGAAGTGATCCTCACCTACGTGCGCTACGGCCCGGGCGTGGGCGGCATCGGCTCGGTGCTGATCGATACGAAGGCGAAGGGCGTACGCTTCGGCAAGCCCTCGAAGTTCATGTCGGGCGAGGAGTGGGCGCAGATCTACTTCGAGAACGTCTTCGTTCCTGCCGAGATGGTCGTGCTGGAGGAGGGTGGTTTCAAGAAGCAGATCGCCGGCTTCAACGTCGAGCGGATCGGCAACGCGGCGCGCTCCCTCGCGCTCGGGCGCTACGCGTACGAACGTGCGCGGGAGTGGGCGATGCAGAGAAAGCAGTTCGGGCGCCTCTTGTGCGAATTCCAGGGGCTGCAATGGAAGTTCGCGGAGATGAGGATGAAGCTCGACGCCGGGCAGCTGCTCCTGTATCGTGCTGCGGTCAGCGCGGACCGCGGTTTTCCGTCGGCGGAGGAGACCGCTATCGCCAAGGCGTTCTGCAACCAGGCGGGCTTCGACGTGGCGAACGAGGCGCTGCAGGTGATGGGCGGCCTAGGGTACAGCCAGGAGGAATTGGTCGAATATTGCCTGCGCCGTTGCCGCGGCTGGATGATTGCCGGCGGCTCCATCGAAATCCTCAAGAACCGCATCGCGGAAGCCGTGTTCGAGCGGAGTTTCCCGCAGCGGCGGGAATAGGAATGAGGGTGCAGCGAAGAATGAGCTGAAGAGGACTACGGCATATGTCCATACTGAGACAGCTGTTTCGTCGCGGAACGCCGGAGGTCCTCCTCGGCACGGGCGACAGTCCGCAGGATCGGCGATCCTCAATCTACGACGACCTGCACCATAATCAGATACTGCAGCAGGAAGAGGCGAATCGTTACTCGGCTCGGGTGATCCTGTCTCGGTTGTTCGGCCGCTTCCGCCCGAAATCGGTTCTAGACGTCGGATGCGGGATCGGCACGTGGCTCGCGACGGCCCTGGACCTCGGGGTCGCCGACGTCGTGGGCATAGAAGGAGACTGGCTGGACAGGAAGCTGGCGAGGATCCCGGCGCATCTGATCACCACGTTCGATCTGGAGAGAAAATTCGATCTCGGAAGAACCTTCGATCTGGTGATCTGCCTCGAAGTTGCCGAACACCTGAGCGCCGCGTCGGCGACGCAATTCGTGAAGTCGCTGACCGACCATGCCAGGGTGATCCTGTTCTCCGCTGCGATTCCATTCCAGGGAGGGCACCATCACGTCAACGAGCAGTTTCCCGATTACTGGAGCAACCTATTTCGCGCCTCCGGATACCAGGCGGTCGATTTCATTCGTCAATCGATCTGGGAC
>VBCT01000047.1 GCA_005882235.1 Betaproteobacteria bacterium | reverse complement strand
CCGCTCCGACGGAGTGCAGGCGGCGGACGTTCGCCCGCTCGTGCGGCTCTCGGTGCAGGTGATCGTCGAGCAAAACGGCAGGCGCGAGCAGGGGACCGGCGGCGGCGGCGGACGCAGCGACTACAGCCACTTCACCGAGGAGCGTCTGCAGGAGTACGCGAAACACGCGGTCGACCAGGCGCTCGTGAACCTCGAATCGCGTCCGGCGCCCGCGGGCACCATGACCGTGGTGCTCGGGCCCGGCTGGCCGGGTATTCTCCTGCACGAGGCGATCGGCCACGGTCTGGAAGGCGATTTCAACCGCAAGGGCTCCTCGGCATTCACCGGGAAGATCGGAAGGAAAGTTGCAGCGCGCGGAGTCACCGTCGTGGACGACGGCACCATGCCCGGGCGGCGCGGCTCGCTTTCCATCGACGACGAAGGCAATCCCACGCAGCGCAACACCCTGATCGAGGACGGCGTGCTGCGCGGATACATGCAGGACAGCTTGAACGCGCGCCTGATGGGCGTGCCCGTCACCGGCAACGGCCGGCGCGAATCGTTCGCCCACGTCGTGATGCCGCGCATGACCAACACCTACATGCTGAACGGCGACAAGGACCCGAAGGAGATCCTCGCCTCGGTGAAGAAGGGCCTGTACGCGGTCAATTTCGGCGGCGGGCAGGTGGACATCACCAACGGGAAGTTCGTGTTCTCCGCCTCCGAGGCGTACATGATCGAGGACGGGAAAGTCAGCTACCCGGTGAAAGGCGCGACCCTCATCGGCAACGGGCCGGACGTGCTCACGCGAGTCTCGATGATCGGCAACGACCTCGCGCTGGACACCGGCGTCGGCACCTGCGGAAAAGAAGGCCAGAGCGTGCCGGTCGGCGTGGGGCAGCCGACGCTGAGGATCGACGGGCTGACTGTGGGTGGAACCGCGTGACAGCCGTCTTTCCATCCGCGTTCCACCGAATCTGAGTCGCGCTTCAACTGGCGGGACAGCATAAAGGTAAGTGGAGCACGCATATGAGTGGCACAGCACTGGAGAAAGTACGTTCAGAGGCGCTGAATCTCCCGGAAGCCGAGCGCGCGGAGCTTGCCTATAACCTGGTGGCCAGCCTCGACGGGCCGCCGGATTCGGACGTGGAACAGGCGTGGGACGCGGAGATCATGCGCAGACTTTCCGAGATCGAGTCTGGCACCGCGAAGCTGATCGATCGTAAGGAGTTCCGCCGTCGAATGCGAGCGCGCATGAACCGCTCCTGATGCGCGCGCTGCGCATCCACGAAGCGGCGACGGACAAAGCCGCCGAGGCCGCAGCGTGGTACGAAAAAGAGCGTCCCGGGCTTGGCACAGAGTTTGAGCATGCTGTCGATGCAGCCCTCGGCGCGCCGGAGAATTGATTATCCTATCCGTCATCCAAGGCCGACCAGGCCTGTAAACCAACGGACTTCGAGATTCGAAACGAGGGGAGAGAACCATGACAACAGAAACGAACGGGGCGGGATGGGCGACGGCGGCGATCCTCGTAGGACGCCTGGTCTTCGCTGCACTCTTTATCATGGCGGTGAGTTTCAAGCTGATGGATATCAGCGCAACGGCGGGCGCCATCGCGACGGCGGGTTTCCCCCTGCCGACGCTTCTGGCTTGGCTCGCGGTGGTGTTCGAGCTCGCTCTCGTCGCGTGCTTCCTCACCGGCGCGTATTTTTCGGAAGCGGCGCTCTTGGCGGCAGCCTACGTGGTGTTTCTCGCCTTCGGGTTCCACGGGCCTTCACACTGGGCAGGAAACCAAGCCGAGTTCGGGTCCTTCATCGATCATTTCACGTTTGCCGCGGGCCTTCTCTTTGCGGCCGCGCACGGGCCTGGACGCGTTCTCGCAATGAAGCGTGGATGGCTCAGGCGGTAATCGCACGAGCAAGGCAGGGCTCGGCGTTGACTAGGTGCGCAGCCGTCAGTTCTTGACGTACTTAAACGCTCAGCGGGCGACGCACTCCCAGTTCGCAGCGTCTGCGCCGTCGCCCGCGCCCTCGTATTTCGCGGTTTGCGGGTACGCACAGACGGGCCGCGCGAACGGTTTGCTCGGGGTTGGCGGTGCGAAGGGATCGGCAGTCTGAACGCACTCATTCAGTTCTGATCCCCATGGATTTTGCCACGCGCGTCCATTTTTCGAGGTCCGTCCGGATCGTCGCTGCAAGCTCTGCGCCGTCCATCCAAATGGGATCTAACCCAACTCCGGCGAGTTTTTGGCGGACATCGGGGTCGTCAAAGACTTTCCTCAGGGCGTCACGAATCTTATTGAGTACCGCCGGCGGCGTACCGGAAGGCGCGAACGCCGCGTACCACGAAGAAACAATCACGTCCGGCAGGCCCTGTGCCGAGATCGGCATGACCTCAGGAATGACCGGAGAGGGTCCCGAGCCGGTCACGCCGAGCGCCTTTAGCTTCCCCGATTTGAGGTGAGGTAACGCCTGGAAGGCGGGGGAACAGTACATCGAAACCTCCCCGGTAAGTACCGCTTGAATCGCAGGCGCGGCACCCCTGTATGGGACTTGCACCAGCTCGATTCCCGCCGCTCGCTTGATTAGCTCGATGCACATGCGGCTTGTCGACGCGTCGCCTGCCGACGCGAAAGTGAGCGCGCCGGGTCTCGCTTTGGCGACGGCAATCAGCTCCTTGATGGAGCTTACGCCAGCGGACGGATGCATCACGAGTACGGAAACGCCCTGCGCTACGGCCGCGATTGGTGCGAGATCCTTGCGAGGATCGTAGAGGGTCTTAGATAGGACCGGTGCTATCGCTATCGACAGGTCATTCGTGAAAAGGAGCGTGTAACCATCGGGGGCCGCTCTGACCACCTGGTTCACACCGATCGTGCCGCTCGCGCCATCGCGCACTTCCACGATTACCGGAGCGCCCCAAGATTCCGCAAGCTTCTGCGACGCGATCCTCGCCAGGATGTCCGGTGGCGTCGCCGCCGGAAACGGAACTACAAACCGCACCGGCCGTATCGGAAAGCTCTCCTGCGCGTTGCACACCGGCGGCACAAACGCCGCGGCAACCGCAAGAGCTCGCGCAAGCGAAAGAATATTGATAGTCTCCGAGGCGGTGAACGCTCCGACTCGGGCCCTTCAGCTGAGTTTGAACACGGTTTTGAGAAATTCACGCACGCCGGCGAGCGTCGCTTGGTGGGCAGCCGCGTTGTACCCGACATGCGGCCCCTTCTCGACGCACGGATCGGAAAGATCGTAAGGCTTCCCAGTCTTGACGTTGAGGATGCCGCCGCCTTCGCTCTCTTTGAGCATGCAATTGCGCGTCGTCTGATTCGCCGGGAAGGCCCTAGGCACCGGGATCGCCGGATTGTCGTAAGCGTGATGGGCATCGGCGAGTTCGGTGAGCTGGACGTCGGCACCCGCCTTCTTCAGCCGCTGCACGTAGGTCCGGCACGGGCCGATCGCGACATAGTCGTCGGCGATGCCGTGGAACAGACGGATCGGCTTGCCGGTTGTCTTGTCGTCGTCGCTGTACTCGACGTTGCACGGCGTGTAGAGCCCAATATGGGCGGCAAAGTCAGCGCCTTGCGGTGCATACATCTTGCGAAACCGCTCATTGGCCGAATAGACCGAGGCAACCGCGCCTTTGGAGAAGCCCATGATGGCGATGCGCTTGGGATCAATGCGCGGATGCTCGGCGAGGAGCGCGAGCGCTCGATAGGAGTCGACCATCATCGCAAGCGAGTTGAGCTGCGACTGGTCTGCCACCGTCGAAACGATGCCACGCCCGGAGAATGTGTCAAGGATAAAGGCGGCGACGCCGATTGCGTTGAGCTCGCGCGCCCAGGCGTCAGTCGCGCCGCTGATGCCGCCCGAGCCGTGGACCAAGATCACCGCCGGCACTTTCGTGCCCGGGGGGCCGGGAATGCGTAGCTCGCCCCCGAGCGTTACCTTCTTGCCGCCCTTCTCCTCGCCGGTAAGGAACTGCACGCTAGAGAGCGTCACCGAGTCCACGGCGCGCATTTCGAGGCGCAGCGCGAGCGGCGCTTGCGCCAAGGCCGCGAGCGGCAGTAGCGCCGCGAGTGCGAAAGCGATAGTGCGTATCATGTCATCCTCCTCCAGTGGTCATTGCGCGAACCACATCTTCGGCGAGCTCCTGACCGAGGTGATTGCGTCGCGACATCGCCAGCCGGCGGATGCTCAGTTGAACCCCCAAAGGAACCAAAGGGCGCACCTGCGGCTAGCTGGAGGTGCCGACCTGGGACTTGGCTCATTTTTCCCCTGACAGACGATTCTGCTGGGAAGTCTATACACCTCGACGGTCCTTTGACAAAGGCATTGTGCCGGCCACGTGGGTGTGGGTTATTTACATCAAGCGCGAAGGTCCGCTTCGGGTCGATAGCCGACATTGGGTTTGCCTCACCGACCAGGGCTCGAACACTGCTGTTTCTAACCTCGGATACTGGTGGTTTATCCGGGGTAAGAGGGCCAGTTCGGCAAAGGCTTGATATTGGCGGAACGGGCCCTACCTTAGAGAGCTATGGAGCTCAACAGCGAAGTCGCGCCCGTGGGGATTTGCTCAAGTTGCTCAACGTCGAGCGAAACGGCGACAACTCGAATGATCGTCGCGCGGCTCGAACTGCAGGGTTTGGCTGCCGAGGCGGTAGGGAAGGCCCCCGGCCTTTCGGCCGGTAGGCAGAACTGAGGGAAATTCCTATTCTCCGTCGCATACCGGATCGGAGAATTTCATGACTGACCAAGCAGACGTTCTGGCACAGCTTTCGAACGCCCTGGCAGCTCGCGTGGCTGCAGTGCGCGGCGCGATCGTGGCCATCCGCCTTCCAGGCGAGCGCCATCTGACCGGCACGCTCTGGCAGCCAGACGTGGTGGTTGCCTCAGAGCAGTCACTTCCAAAACGCAACGAGTTCGAGCTCATCATGCCGGGAGGCTCCGCTCAGGGCGGAACCGTGAGCGCGAAAGTCGCTGGGCGCGATCCCGGCACGAACATCGCTCTGCTCCGCCTTGCGCAGCCTGTATCACTGCCTCCTCTCGTTTCGGGCCCGGCCGAGGCGGGCGCGCTCGCATTGGTCTTCGGCGCGGACGGAGTTGGTGGAACGTCCGTGCGCATGGGCGCAATCAATCAAGCCGGACCGGAATGGACGAGTAGCGCCGGCGGGCGCATCGACCAGCGCATCGTGCTGGATATCCGTTTGGCGCGCGCCGAGGAAGGCGGGCCGGTGCTCAATGCAGCGGGTGCGCGCCTTGGCATCACCACCTTTGGGCCCCGAGCCGAGGTGCTCGTCATTCCAGCGGCAACCATCGAGCGGATCGTGCCGGCGCTACTTAAGGATGGTCGTATCGCACGGGGGTGGCTTGGCGTCGCGCTCCAACCCGTTGCGGTTCCTGATGCGCTGCATGACGAAGCGGGCCAGTCCAGCGGGCTGATGGTGATGTCCATCGTCGACGGTGGCCCGGCGGCCAAGGCGGGCATTGTCGCGGGCGACATCGTATTGACCGTCGACGGCACACCGACGCGCAGGTTACGTAGGATTGCAACGCACCTCGCGTCCGAGAGCATAGGACGCAACGCGGATTTGCGCGTGATCCGAGGCGGAAGGGTGCTTTCCGTGCAAGCCGTCATCGAAGCACGGCCCCCCGCATGAGCGATGCGACTACGCAGCTGGTCGCGCCGCGGCGGCTCCGCGTGGCGATCTACGCCGCAGATCCTCTTCGTCGCGCGGCACTGCGCAGATTGATTGCCAATGCCGATCATGACGTCGCCGATTCTACGGAAGCGGCAGATGTGCTCTTGTGCGACGGCGATTGCCCATCGACCGAAGCCCGCCCTTTCGTCACGCTGGGCGGTACCGACACTGGTCAAGCAGGGTTGCTCGCGTCCGATGCCGACGCGAACCAAATTGATGCGGCGCTGCGTGCCGTAGCGGCGGGTTTGATCGTACGTTCGCCGGGCGCCGAGGAGACGGGATTTGCCGCGATGAAAGAGACTGACCTCCAAATGCTTCTCACGCCGCGTGAGATAGAAGTTTTGAGCGCCATTGGCGAAGGGATGACCAACAAGTCAATAGCACGGCGGCTGAACATCTCGCTCCATACTGTGAAGTTTCATATCGAATCACTGTTCAGAAAGCTGGGCGTGCGCACGCGGACGCAAGCGCTGGCGAAGGCGTCGGAGCGCCGCCGCATCGAGACCGTCGAGCTGTAACACGGCGCAAGTGTCGGCAAAGCGGAAGAGCGGCCGACGGCGTTGAAGGACGCCAAATTTTTCGGCAGATACAAAGTTACAGCTCAGACTTCGCGCGGCGACGCGTAAGTCTCTCCAACGCGACACCCGCAACATGCGCGAGAAAGCCAGCGCGCAGTACGGCGATATCACCTCCCGGCAGGCGCGGTGATGGTCGGCGGGGGTCCGGAGATGTCGGCAACCGGCCAAAAGCGGACATTCACCGATCACGGCGACGCAGCGACGCC
>VBCT01000046.1 GCA_005882235.1 Betaproteobacteria bacterium | reverse complement strand
TCCTTTGGATAGGGCGGCCGGGACCCGAACAAGAAACGGCCGGTCAATAGCATACGCTTTATGTGCGCCCGAAGAAGAAGCTCAAGCCCACGAAGACCCCTCTGCTGGAGGCATCTATTCTTTCGCCGTTGTTGTCCGCCGCACGGGCGCGAAGGGCCATGTATTCCACCCGCATCCCGAACCTGTCCGCGCGCAGCAGCACGCCGAGGACGCCTTGGTACGCGAGTCCGTCCGCAATTCCGTGGATGGGGCCGGAGAAGTCGTGCACCCACGCCGTTCCGATTGCCGCAGGTCAAGCCCGGCGCGGGTCGCCCGCGGCCGTTCCTTGTGTGATACTTTGCCCCTTCGATAGGGACTTGAAAGAAGTGATACCGATCGACGCAAGGCACACCGCAATGAAGCACGCGATGGCCGCGGCCCTCCTCGCCTGCCTGCTCGCCGCGGTGCCCGCTTTCGGGCAAACGAAAACCGTGCTGCGCATCTCCACGCCCGCGGTGCCCGAGGACTGGCACGTCAGGATGCTCTACGTTTTCAGGGACGAGCTCGACCGCGCGGCGCCGGGCCGCTTCGACGTGCAGGTGCACCACTCGGGGACCCTGTTTCGCCAGGGCGCGGAACCGGTGGCGATGCAGCGCGGAAATCTCGAGATGGCGCTCCTGTCGATGCAGGACATCGCGCGGCAGATGCCCGAGTACTCGATCTTCACGGCCGGCTACCTGATCCGCGATCCCGATCATCTCGCGAAAGTCTACGGCGGGCCGATCGGCGACGAAGTGAACCGAAGGATCGCCGCGGCGATGGGAATCCAGCTGCTGCAAGCGGTCTATCTCGGCACGCGACATGTGAGCCTCGCCCAGCCGAGGCCGGTCAGGACCCCGGCGGATCTCGCCGGGGTGAAGCTGCGCATGCCCGGCTCCAAGGAGTGGCTCTTTCTCGGGCAAGCGCTCGGCGCGAATCCGACGCCGCTCGCTTTCACCGAGGTCTACCTCGGCTTGAAGACCGGGACCATCGACGGCCAGGACAACCCGCTGCCGACGGTGAAGTCTGCGAAGTTCTACGAGGTGACGCGGCAGATCGTGCTCACGGGGCACCTGGTGGACGCGCTTCAGCTCGCGATCTCCTCGAAGACCTGGCACGCGCTTTCCGCGGCACACAGGGCGCAGATGAAGAGGGCCGCGGCGAAGGCTGCGAAATTCAACGACGAAAACCGCGTGCGCGAAGAAAAGGAGCTCGTCGAATTCTTCCGCGCGAAGGGCATCGAGATCACGGTGCCCGACGTGGCCGCGTTCAGGAAGACCGTGCAGGACGCGTATCTGAAGTCCGAGTACGCGGAAAAGTGGCCGCGCGGACTCCTAGCGCGCATCAATTCGGTCAGGTAGGGGACAGACCACGTTCTCCGGGAAAACGTGGTCTGTCCCCTGTTTTCTGGGCCGCTGGGCGGATCTCACCGGCGCGGGCATTTTCGCGGTTCTCTTCCTCGCCCTCGTCGTGCAGGTGGTGCGCCGCTTCGTGTTCGGCGCGCCCGCCGCGTGGACCGAGGAGCTCGCCGCGATCGCCTTCGTCTGGGTGATTTTCTGGGGGACCGCGTTCACCGTGCCGCTTTCGGCGCACGTTGCGGTGGATTTCCTGGTGCCGCGCTTCGCGCCCTCCGTCAGGCGCGTGTCGTACGCGCTCGGGCTCGCCGCGCTCGGGGCCTCGTTTCTCTGGGCGCTGCCCGGCATCGCCGATTACCTGCGCTTCATGATGCGCGAGCGCACGCCCGTGCTCGAGTGGCCTTACGGATTCGTCTATTGCGTCTTTCTCGCCGCCGCCGTCATGGTGGTGCTGCGCTGCCTCGCCGCGATCCTCCGACCCGAAGCATCCGACAAGGCATGAGCGCCGCTTTCGGGCTGATGCTGGTGGTATTCGTCGTCATCGCCCTGCTGCGGGGCCCGGTCGGCCTCGCGATGATCGCGGGCGGAATCGCCTATCTCGGCGCGACCGGGCAGGATATGGGCCTTGCCGCCGAGCAGATCCTGAACAGCCTCTTCGGGAGCTTCGTGCTGATCGCCGTGCCGATGTTCATCTTCGCGGCAAACGTGATGAACTCCGGCACCCTGAGCGAGCGCCTCTACGCCCTCGCCCACGCGCTCATGGGGCGGTTTCGCGGAGGCCTCGCGCACGTCAACGTGCTCGCGAGCGTCATCTTCTCGGGCATGAGCGGCAGCGCGATCGCGGACGCGGTCGGGCCCGGCATGGTCGAGATCGAGATGATGTGCAAGAACGGCCGCTACTCGAGGCCCTTCGCCGTCGCGGTGAGCGCGGCTTCGGCTACCATCGGGCCGATCATCCCTCCGTCGATTCCGATGGTGCTCTATGCGCTTGTCTCGGGAGCCTCCGTCGGTGCGCTCTTCCTCGGAGGCGTCGTTCCGGGCCTCCTGATGGCGGCCGCCATGATGCTCGTCATCGTCTGGATCGCCCGGCGGCGCAATTTCCCGATGGAGGCGCCGGTGCAGTGGTCGCAGATCCCGCGCATCTTCGTGCGCACCCTGCTCCCTCTGCTCATGCCGGTCGTGCTCCTCGGCGGAATTTATTCGGGCGTGTTCACCCCGACCGAGGCCGCGGCGGCCGCCGCGCTCTATGCCCTGGCGCTCGCGCTCTTCGTGTACCGGGCACTGGACTGGAAGGGGCTCGTGTCAGTCCTCGCCGACAGCGCGCGGTCCACGGCGGTCGTCGGGATCATCATCTGCGGCGCGTTCCTCTTCAATTACGCGCTCGCGACCGAGCAGATGCCTGCGCGCCTGGCCGGATGGTTCCTGTCGCTCGACCTCGGCCCGCTCGGATTTCTCGTCGTCGCAAACCTCGTCTTCCTCGTGCTCGCGTGCCTGCTCGACACCACGACGCTTCTCCTCGTGCTGGTCCCGCTGCTCCTGCCCGTTGCCAGGGCTCTCGGCGTCGACCTGGTCCATTTCGGCGTGGTCATCGTCCTGAACATGATGATCGGCCTGCTCACCCCGCCTTACGGAGTGCTCCTTTTTGTCCTGAGCGGGCTGGCCGGAACGCCGGTGAAGGAGATCGTGCGCGAGCTCGTGCCCTTCATCGTGGCGCTCATCGCCGTGCTCTTCCTCATCACCTTCGTGCCTTCGCTCGTTCTCGCGCTTCCCGAGCTCGCCGGGTATGCCCGCTGAACGCGCCCGCGGCGACCTGGGCTCCAGGAAGTAACTACATCGGGTGGCAGTCTACCGACTCGATTCTTTCCCACTCCTGCCGCAACACGATCTTCTTCGAGGGATCGCGCCCGTAAGGCCTCGGACCGCTGCTCAAGGTAAGGCGCCCGCCGTTCACCTCGAGGTCGCGCGTCTGCTGGGTCCCGTTGAAGATCTCGTTATAGGAGACGTCGGGCGAGATGACGATCTTCTTGCCCTCGATGCGGTAAAGTCCCGTGAATGCCGTCAGCGATTCCCACAGCGCCGCCTTGTCCGCGTCCGAGGTGCCGAATTTGCGGTCCTGCAGGGTGTAGAAGACGGTGTAATATTTCGGCGTGATGATCAGGTATCCGTGCGGAGGCTTGGTCCTGTCGTCGCGGAGCTTACCGTCGATCTCCGCTTTTATGGATACCAGCTTGTAAGTTCCGACCAGCGACCCCTGCGCGAGACAGGAAGCCGAAACGAAAAGTCCGGTAAGCAGAATTCCCAATGACTTGTACATGTTCTCCTCCGTGGAGTTCATATTACCGACGCGCCCGCGCGGCGGCAACGCGGCGCTCGGCACACCGGATCGCACATGCTCGCACCTGCCGGTATACTCGACAGCAGCAATGAAAGCATTCATCGTTGCCGCAACCGCACTCGCGGTGCTCCCTCGCATGGCCTGGGCCCATCACTTCATGGGCGGAGGGCTCCCGGAGACGTTCGCTCAGGGCCTGCTGTCGGGCCTCGGCCATCCCGTGATCGGCCTGGATCACGCGGCGTTCATCGTTGCCGCGGGATTCTTCCTCGCCTTGATCGAGGGCGGGATGTGGGGCGTCCTCGCCCTGATCGTCGGAACCCTGCTCGGAGCGGCCCTGCACCTCGCTGGGTTCGGATTGCCCGGCGCCGAAGTCGGGGTCGCGCTCTCGGTGATCCTGATCGGCGGCCTGGTGACGGCGCGGCGCCGGGTCGGGCTGTCGTTGCTGGCAGGCGGTCTCGCGCTCGCAGGACTGCTGCATGGGTACGCCTATGCGGAATCCATATTCGGCGCGGAGGCGGCGCCGCTGGCCGCGTACCTGATCGGCTTCTCTCTCGTGCAGCTCGGCATCGCCGCTGCGGCCTTGCTGTTCCACCGGCGCCTGATCGCCACCCGCGAAGCCTGGGCGAGGCTCGCCTCCACCGGGGTCGGCGCCGCGGTCGGAACGATAGGCGCGGTGTTCCTCGTCATCGACCTCGCAGCTTAGGGAGTCATGAGCGACCATCACGACGACGAGCACGCGCGCGAGCACGACCTCCCGCTCTCCGGCCCGGCGCTGCGCGCCAAGGCCCTCGAGTCCTTGCTCGTCGAAAAAGGCCTC
Organism: Betaproteobacteria bacterium; assembly: GCA_005882235.1. Lineage (GTDB taxonomy): Bacteria > Pseudomonadota > Gammaproteobacteria > Burkholderiales > SG8-39 > VBDM01. The sequence continues at coordinate 1,882 of VBCT01000046.1, read as the reverse complement.
GTCGATCCGAAGGCGCTCGACGAGCTGATCGACACCTACGAGACGAAAGTCGGGCCGCGCAACGGCGCCCGCATCGTCGCGCGCGCCTGGGTCGATCCGGCCTACAGGAAGCGCCTGCTCGAGAACGCCACCGCCGCCATCGCCGAGTTCGGTTTCATCGGGCGCCAGGGCGAGGACATGGTCGTGCTCGAGAACACGCCCAAAGTCCGCAATGTCGTGGTTTGCACGCTGTGCTCCTGCTACCCGTGGCCCGTGCTCGGGCTGCCGCCCGTCTGGTACAAGTCGGCGCCGTACCGCGCGCGCGCGGTGATCGATCCGCGCGGGGTGCTCAAGGAGCTGGGGGGCGAGGTCCCGGAGAACGTCGAGGTGCGGGTGTGGGACTCGACCGCCGAGCTGCGCTACCTCGTGCTGCCCGAGCGCCCGGAGGGAACCGAAGGCTGGAGCGAGGACGAGCTCGCGGAAATCGTCACGCGCGACGCGATGATCGGCGTGGCACAGGCGAAGGCGCCCGGGCAGGGCAAGCGATGAACGGCGTGCACGACATGGGCGGCATGCACGGCATGGGGCCGGTCGAGATCGAGAAAAGCGAGCCGGTCTTCCATTCCGAGTGGGAGGCGCGCGTGCACGCGCTCAATATCGCCTGCAGCTTCCACCGCAAGTGGAACATCGACATGGGGCGCCACTCGCGCGAGCGGATTCCGCCCGCCGAATACCTCGCCGCGACTTACTACGAGAAATGGCTGCGCGGCCTGGAGATGCTGCTCGTGGAGAATGGCCTGGTCACGGCGAAAGAGCTGCAGAGCGGGCGCCCCGAGTTCAAAGCGAGCGCAGTGAATGTGCTGCGGCCTTCGGAGGTGGCGTCGTACCTGCGCGTGCGCCGGCTCGCGCGGCTCGACGACAAGGTGGCGCGGAAGTTCAAGCCCGGCGACAGCGTCCTCACGCACAACGATCACCCGATCGGCCACACGCGCCTGCCGCGTTACGCGCGCGGCAAGCGCGGCGTCATCGACCGTGATCACGGCGTCTTCATTTTCCCCGACACGCACGCGATGACGCGCGACAAGAAGCCCCAGCATTGCTACAGCGTGCGCTTCGCCGCTCGCGAGCTTTGGGGGCACCGGGCATCCGCGCGCGACAGCGTGTACCTCGACCTGTGGGATGACCACCTCGATCCCGCCTGAGGTCGACCTCCGCGCGCTTCCCGCCCTGCCGCGCGACGACGCGGGGCCGGTGTTCGGCGCGCCGTGGGAGGCGCAGGCCTTCGCGATGACGGTTTCGTTGCACGGGCGCGGCGCCTTCACCTGGCGCGAGTGGGCCGACGCGCTCGCGGCCGAGCTCGTCGCGGCGAGCGCCCGCGGCGAGCCGGACGACGGCAGCCATTACTACGAGCACTGGCTCGCGGCGCTGGAGAAGCTCGTCGCCGCAAAGAAGCTCGTCCCGGGCCAGGAGCTGGAGCAGCGCGTGGACGAATGGGACGCCGCCGCGCGCTCGACGGCGCACGGCAAGCCGATCGAGCTGCAGCGCCGCGGATAGGAAAACCAGCTCAGTCGCAGCGGACCGTCATTCCTCCGTCGACCACGATCTCCGTCCCGGTGATGAAGCGCGCCTCGTCCGAGGCGAGGAACAGCGCCGCGTTCGCGGTGTCGCGCCCGTCGCCCTCGATCGCGAGGGGAATGCGCTTCTGGCGCTGCTTGAGCAGCTCCGTGACGTCGCCGCCGGCGCGCTGCTTCGCCAAGCGCGCTTCCACCATCGGCGTGTGCAGCTGTCCGGGGACGACCGTGTTCACACGGATCCCCTTGGGCGCGTACTGGACCGCGACGACGCGCGAGAGCTGGATCACGCCGGCCTTGGTCGCCGCGTAGCCGACCTGCGCGTTGCCGGT
>VBCT01000136.1 GCA_005882235.1 Betaproteobacteria bacterium | reverse complement strand
TCCAGCACGTAGCTGATGATCTCCATGTCGCGGTGCCCGTGGGTACCGAAGCCCGTGCCCGGCTGAATTCGGTCTTCGTTGATGACCCTGAGATGGCCGAATCCCGTCTGTTCTGCGTCGTAGTAATCGGCGAAGGAGAAGGTGTGATAGGAGCGCAACCAGCCGTGGTCGGCGCGGCCGCGGTCCTCGCTTTTGCGGATTTCGATCATTGCGGGCTCTCGTGCCGATCGAATATGGGGTTGCACGCGCAAATCATCAAGGGCTGATGATCTTCATGTTGAACGCCCGCTCGATGAGCCAGGTTCCGGCGACGGCGGCGATCGCGATGGACCCCCCGACGAAAACCAGGCGCCGGTAGAACCAGCTCGCCCTCAGCGCGTAAGCGACCGGCAGGAACGCGCTCACGATCGCGAGCTGACCTACTTCCACCCCGAGATTGAAGCCGACGAGCGCGATGAGCAGCGCGCCCTGCGGCAGTCCGAGGTCTTTCAGAACGCTGGCGAAACCGAAGCCGTGAATCAGCCCGAAGGCGAAAGCGACCATCCAGCGCCGACCATGTACCACGGGAAAGACGTTGTTCAGCGCAGCGAGCACGACCGAGGTCGCGATCGCCGATTCCACCAGACGGGAGGGCAGCGAAATCACCCCCAGGGCCGCGAGGCTCAGCGTGATCGAATGAGCCACGGTGAACGAAGTGACGATCTTGAACACGTCCCAGAAAGCCGGGGGAAACCGCGTGACCGCGTGCCAGCGGCCCCCTTCGGACACGAGCACCGCGGGCAGGAGCAGCGACAGCAGGAACAAGATATGGTCGAAGCCGATCCAGATGTGCCACACCCCCTCGCGGCCGTAGTCGAGGAACTGCGTCAACGCCGAGATCTTGGCAAGCTCGAACGCCTGAGTCGAGCGCTCGGGGCCGAAGATCGCGGTGCGCGTGGCTGCGCCGTGTTCGAGCCTCAGCAATCCCCTGTGCTGCGGATCGAGGTCGGCGAAGAGGCTGTAGCTGATCTCGAGCGTCGTCACCTCCTCGGGACACGTGGCCGCAAAACGCATCACCGAATAAGCGCCGTCGCTGTGGTCGTCGACGAGAAATTCGGTCGCGTGGGCGGGGCAGTCGGCGTCCCCGGAGCGCAGCTTCAATCTCGCGAGAGCATAGGCGCCGATATCCGCCTGATGCGCCCTCACTTCGCCCCAGGTGATATCGCCGTCTCCGCTGTCGTCCAGCCCGATCGCAAAATCGAGGTCACGCAGCGCGATGTCCCACTGTCCGGCGACGTTCGCGCCTTCAACGCTGATCGCAAGATAGCTGTCGCTTGGCTTGTGCGCGAGCGCAGAGGAGGCGACCAACAGTAGGAGTACCGCTGGCAGCGCTTTCATCGCTTGAGCGCTTTCAGCTTTTCCGCCGTGCGGCGCAGACCCGGATCCTCATGCCCCGAGCGTTCGAGCCAGTCGAGCGCACCCTGCGCAGCCGCCGGGTCCTTCATCGCGAGCGCCGTCTCGAGCAGGATGCGCGCATCACGCGGCTCGCGCTGCAGTTTCCAATTTTCCTTCGCCAGCGCGAGGGCTTTTTCCTTGTTGCCGAGAAGACGGAGGTTGAAGCGCGCCTCCTCCTGCTGATGCAGCTTGTCTCCGCGCAACGCCGCGGCGTCGAACCGGGACCTGAGCGCCTCGATGTGTTCTCGCGCCTTCGGGGCCTTCAGCGCCTGTTCGGCGAGCGCGAGGCGAAGGAGCAGGATGTCCGATTTAACCCAGTCGACGAGCAGCGGGATGACTTCGTCGGGGCGTCCCTGGTCGAGCAGAAAGTCCGCGTAGGCCGCGAGCAGAAACTGGTCGTTGATCGGTTCAAAGTACGCTGCGCGGAAATACTCCTCGGCCTGCTTCGAGTCGCCCTGTCGCAGCGACATCTCGGCAAGGCGCGTCAGCACCCAGACCTTCACCCCGGGCGGAGCGTCCGCATTCCTGGCAAACGCCGCGGAGAGGTCGCGATGCGCCGCGGCCGCCTTGCCCGTGGTGCCGTCGAGATAGGCCGTGCAGCCGACGGCGTAGAGCTCGGATTCGACCTTCTGCAGAGCCACACAATCTTCCCGTGCCCGCGCGTAATCCGCCTGGACCATGTGTATGGCGGCGCGCCAGGACCACGCGCGGGCATTCTTGGGGTCTTCCAGCGTCGCGGTGTCGAGGTCCCGCATTGCGCCGGAGAAATCGTGGCTGTACTGCTTGAGGATCGCGCGCATCACGAGAACATCCAGCGGCGGGGCAGGCAGATCCCACCAAGGCTTGAGCGCCGCCTGCGCGTAGCCTACGTACCGAGGGTCCCCTTCCGAGGTGGCAAGCGCGAAATAGCGCTCGGCGAGGCGAACCGCCGTTTCCCGCTTGCGCGGGTTAGCGGTCAGCTCGGCACGCAACTGGCGCAGCTCGCGAGCGACCGGATCGCCCGGCCTCACGGGCAATCGCTCGAGCACCGTTGTGTCGTCCTTCGGCACGTAGGGCGCGGCGCACACGCCGGCTGCAAACGACGCGATCGCGAGAGCGCGCAACCCGTCAGTGACTGTGCCGATGATGAATGTCCGGAAAGTGCACATGGCTGTGGCTGAGGAGATCGTGCTCATGAGTGTGCGAGTGCGGCTCGGCGCCGTCCCACGCAAAATCGTGCTCATGGCGATGATGCTCGTCATGAGTATGGGGGTGAGTGTGCGTCAGCGCCTCGTGCCGGTGCAGGTGCCGGTGGCGTTCGGTGAGATGCAGCGCCACGCCGACCGCCATCAATACCGCTGCTACCCAGAAAAACGTATCCGGCGCCTCACCGAGCAATGCAAAGGACGCGGCTGCCCCGATAAAAGGGGCAGTTGAAAAATAAGCGCCGGTCCGCGCAGTGCCGAGCTGCCGCAACGCCACCACGAAAAGAGCAAGGCTGATTCCATAGCCGAGCAGGCCGACCAGGGCGGCAGCAGCGGCGACCTCCCATGCCGGCAGGGCCGCTCCGAAGCCCGCCGCCACGCAAAGGTTCACCGTTCCAGCCGCCAGACCTTTGATGCCCGCGATCTTGACCGAGTCCCCGGCGGAAATCCTGCGCGTGAGGTTGTTGTCGAGCGCCCAGCACAAGCAGGCACCCGCGACCGCGAGTGCGGGCCATGAGGTCGCGATGTCCCCGGTTCGCCAGCCGAGCACCACGCCGCCGCAGACGATCAGGGACATCCCAAGCACCAAGCGTCGGTCGAAATTCTCTCGAAACACGAACCAAGCCAGGAGGGCGGTGAACACGCTTTCGAGGTTCAAAAGCAGCGACACGGACGAGGCGGAGCTCGCAGCAAGGGCGAGCATCAGAAGCGCGGGGCCGACAACGCCGCCCGAAATCACGGCGCCGGCGAGCCACTTGTAGTCACCCGGCGCGAATCGGAGCCGCTCAGCCGCCCGCCAAAGCAATCCGCGCACGGCAAGCCAAAGGCCGAGCCCCACTCCCGACCCCGCATAGAGAAGGCCGGCAAGCATGACCGGCCCGATTTCTCCGACGAGGAGTTTGGCGATCGGGGTGCTCGCCCCGAAGAGGGCCGCGCCCAGGAGGGCGTAGGCAATGCCCGGGTTCACTTGCCAATCCGTGCAAGCGGTAGCGGAGCCGGGGGGACCCAGCGTGCAGTCCGGCGCCTATCTGGCGAATCTTTCGCGCTTTCAACGATACATGCTAGGATACCCGGCGGTTGACCGGCTTCCGGCGACCGGATCATTCTAATAACGCTCAGAGAGAGGAGATGTTGAATGAAGAAGCTCATGTCGCTGTTGGTGGCCGCGGTCTTCGCGGTGTCAAGTGGTTTTGCTGTGGCGGCGTCGCACGCCGGCGCGCAGCCGATGAAGAAAGACGAAATGAAAAAGGGCGATGGCAAAGACGGAAAGAAAGGCGCGAAGAAGGGCGATAAGAAAGGCGCGAAGAAGGACGATAAGAAGTAAGTTTTCCTATCCGCTAGAAAAGGCAGGGACGCCTTTCCCTGCCTTTTTTGTTTCCCTTGAGTGCGGCATGGCACCGCCGAGGGTCTCGGCTGTGTCGCCCGTCAGGCCTTTGCCTGCGGACCGGATTCTCGGTCGGCGATTTCCTTATGCACCATCGCCATGTCGAGATCCCTGCCTTGGGTGATGACCTGCTCGAGCGCCGAACCCGGAAGCGCGCCCGCCTGAGAGAAGAGAATTATCTTCTCGCGGAAAAGCATCAGGGTCGGGATCGAGCGGATATTGAACGACGCGGCCAGGTCCTGCTCATCGTCGGTGTTCACTTTTCCAAACACGATGTCGGTGTGCTTTTCCGAACTAGCCTCGAATACCGGCGCGAAGCCCTTGCACGGCCCGCACCAGGGTGCCCAGAAATCGACGAGGACCATGTCGTTACCGTTCACGACTTGCTCGAAATTGTCTTTGGTCAACGCGATCGTCGCCATGCGAGGATCTCCGGAATTCGTCGAGAGCCGCGATTATAACAGGGGCGTTTGCGTCTCCTAACGCAGCGTCTTCAGAAAATCCGCAATCGAGCCCCAGTATTCGGGTTCACCGGAGATGCTGTCGTGATCCGAGCGCGGAACCTCGTGCCAAGTCTTCGCCCCGCGCCAGGCCTCGAACAAAGTGCGCGAGTGTGCGACCGGGATGACACGGTCTTCAGTCGCAACAAGGCACAGCAGCGGCGCCTCGATCTGAGGTGCACGCGCAAGCGAGTCGAAGCGATGCCGGAGCATGAGCGACACCGGCAGAAAAGGATAGTGGCGCTTTGCCACTTCGACGATACTGTCATACGGCGACACGAGTATGACACCCCGCAGGAAGCGGTGCGCCGCCAGGTGAACCGCAACCCCGCTGCCCAAACTGCGGCCCATCGCGACGATGCGTTCGGAATTCACCTCCGGACGCCGCTTCGCGTAGTCGTGGATCACGAGTCCGTCCTCAAGGAGCTCCTTTTCCCCGGGTTTGCCTTCGCTCTCCCCGTAGCCGCGATAGTTCACGAGCAGCAGGGACCAGCCGGCAAAATGGTCCGAAAGGTCCGCAAGCCATGAAACTTCCTCCGCGTTGCCGCCGAAGTAGATGACGAGCGGCGGGCGCGCACCGTCGCCCTTCACCAGCCAGCCGCGGAGCTTGACGCCATCCGCGGCGACGATGCTTACCTCTTCGACGTTCGGGCGCGGTGCAGGGCGAAAGTCCAGCGGACGCGGGAAGAACAGCATCCGCTCCTGGAAAAGCCACATGAACAGCGGCGCGCCGATGGCGACGCCGAGCACGATCTTCATGATGGAACTGACCCTCAATGCAGCTTGACGCTCGGCTCAGTGCCGCGTTTGAGGAGTCGCGCCAAGGTATCGAGCGCGACGCCGACAGGACCGTGGAGCGCGTACAGGTGCATCTTGTACAGCGACAGGTACATCAGCCGCGCGAACCAGCCCTCGACGCGGTAGCTCTTGCCTGAGAGAAAACCCATCAGCGAACCGATAGTGCTGTATTGGCCGAGCGACACGAGAGAACCGAAGTCGCGGTAGCGGAAGGGTGCGGGCGGCCGCCCGCGTATGCGCAGCGCGATCGACCCGAGAAGGTGGGATGCCTGCTGGTGCGCCGCCTGCGCGGCCGGCGGCACGGGCGGTGCCTTGCCTTCACGCGGGAGCGCCGAGCAGTCGCCCAGAGCGAAAATGTCCGGATCGCGCGTCGTCTGCAGCGTAGGCTGGACGACGAGCTGGTTGATGTGGTTGGTTTCGAGTCCGTCGAGATTCCTGAGGAGATCTGCCCCTTTGATTCCCGCCGCCCAGACCGCAAGGTCCGCGGGGTAGACCTTGCCGCTTTTGGTCTTCACCTCGCTCGCCGCGATCTCGATGGCTTGCTCGGAGCACCGGACACACACGCCCAGGTCTTCGAGGGCCACGGTCACGGCATTGGCAATACGCTCTGGGAGCATCGGCAGGATTCGAGGGTCGGCGTTGAGGAGGGTAATATGAAGGAACCGCTCCGGGTCTATGTTTTGGAGCCCGTATGCGGCGAGCACGCGCGTGGTGTTGCGCAGCTCGGCGGCGAGCTCGACGCCGGTCGCTCCTGCGCCTACGATCACCACGCGCAGCTGACCCCGCGCGTTGCCGGGCCGATAGTTGGCTTGAATGCAAGCGTTGATCAGGCGCCGGTGGAAGCGGTCGGCTTCGGCAGCGGACTCCAGCGCGTAGGCGTGCTCTTCGACTCCGGGGACGCCGAAAGTGTTCGCGACGCTGCCGATTGCGATCACCAGCGTATCGTAGCTCAGGGTGCGGCGCGGGATGACTTCGACACCGCGCTCATCCACCGTAGGCGCCACCGCGATCTCGCGGCGCTTTCGGTCGACCCTCTCCAATGCGCCACAGCAGAAGGTGAAGTGGTGCCAGCGCGCCTGCGCGAGGTAGTCGAGCTGGTGCGCATGAATATCCATGCTTCCGGCGGCGACCTCGTGCAAGAGGGGTTTCCAGAGGTGGGTCTCGTTCTTGTCGACGAGGGTGACGGTGGCGCGTCCTCTGCTCCCAAGGCGGTCCCCTGCCCGGGTCGCCAGCTCGAGCCCCCCGGCGCCGCCTCCGACGATAACGACGCGATGGGGATTGGTCATGGATTTTCGGCTCGCCCGGAAACGCTGATATGATTTTCGTCCAGATTATGCATGACTCGACGAGACCCTATCGAGGGCGCTTTGCTCCCTCCCCGACCGGTGCGCTGCATTTCGGGTCGCTCGTCGCCGCGGTCGGCAGCTACCTCGAGGCGCGCTGGAACAGGGGCAGATGGCTGGTGCGCATGGAGGATCTCGATCGTCCGCGCGAGGCCCGGGGGGCTTCCAATGCGATTCTCAGGATGCTCGAGGCTTATGGGTTCGAATGGGACGGAACAGTCGTGTTCCAGAGCCGTCGCGACGCAGCTTATGGAGCCGCGCTGAAACGTCTCGAGCATGAGTATGCGGTGTTTCCCTGTGCCTGCACACGGAGGGAAATTTCCGATTCAACCGTATCCGCGGCGAGCGAATCCATCTACCCCGGCACCTGCCGCAAGGGGCTATCGCCGGGACGCCCGGCTCGAGCGATGCGCGTGCGCGTCGACAACGCGGTGATCGCGTTTGAAGACCTGCTTCAAGGCAGGATCGAGCAGCACCTGGCTCGGGAAGTCGGAGACTTCATCGTGCGGCGCGCGGACGGCCTTTTCGCCTACCAGCTCGCAGTGGTGGTGGATGATTTCGAGCAGAGCATCACCGATGTGGTGCGCGGCGCCGATTTGCTCGCCTCGACTGCGCGGCAGATCCTGTTGCAGCGCTTGTTGGGTCTCCCGACGCCGCGATACATGCATCTTCCGGTTGCGATGAACCAGACTGGCGAAAAGCTCAGCAAGCAGACGCGTGCCGCCCCTTTGACCGTCTCGGAGGCCCCGGGTCGGCTTTGGCAAGCCTTGCGCTTTCTTGGTCAGGTGCCGCCAGCGGCGCTCGCGGCGGGGAGCATTCCGGAGATCTGGAACTGGGCGCTGGCGAACTGGCGCACCGAAAGAATCCCGACTCGACGCAGCATCCGCGAAGGCGACGCGGGCTGAACGAGCCGGGCTATGCCTGGCGCTGCGGCAGGAGCACGACCGCCAGGGCAGCGACGACCAAGACGAGCGCGGCCAGATCGCTCCACTGCGGATGTTCGCCCAACAGCAGCATGCCGCTGAACACGCCCACGATCGGGATCATCAACGTGGAGAGCGAGGAAACGCTGATCGGGGCGTGGGTCGCGATCTTGATCCACGCCCAGTTGCAGAAGATCGAGCTGACGAGCGCGTTGTAGACGAGCCCCCAGAAGGGCCAAGTCGAGAGCGCGAGCGGCGAAAAGCTTCCCTCCTCGAACAGCAAGGCGCCCGAGAGAATCGGCGCGAGGGCGAGCAGCATCTGCCATCCGGTAAAGGAAGTAGTCGGCAGGTCGACCGGCCAGCGCTTCATGATGACGGTGCTAACCGCCCAGCTGATCGCCGAGGCGATGAGCAGCACGGCCCCGGTCGGCGAGCGCCCGACAGCGTGGATCTCGTCCCCGAGAAGCACCAGCATCCCGAGGACGCCCAGAACCACCCCCGCGAGCCGGCTCCCGGTCACCGGCTCGCGCAGAACCCACACTCCGAGCAGCACGCCCCACACGGGAAACGTATACGCGAGGATCGCGGCACGCCCCGATTCCATGAACGTGACGCCGTAGACCGCGAGAACATTCCAGGCGGCCACGTTGAAAAGCGTGATCGCGATCAGCCTCGGCCAGGCTCCCGAAGGGACGCGAATCGGCAAGCGGTTGGCCCGCGCAATCGCGAAAAGGCCCGCAGCCCCGGCCGCAAGACACAGCACGCGGAAGTGCAGCGGCGGCATTTCGGCCATCACCACCTTCATGATCGGCCAGTTGACCCCCCAGCCGAGCGCGAGCAGAACGAGCAGGGTAAGGATCGATGACGGCGGTGCATAGGTGCGCGTGCTCACGATTCGCTCCCTTCGCGCCCTCCGGAAAAGGCGCGGATCATTTAAAAACAAAGAGTTGGAGGTAGGTGTCCACTGACTTCCACGGCGACGATTCCGATGTAACGCTTTATTTATTTGGACTTTCCCCTCCTTTTGCCTAGAAGTCTATTGCGTCGCACAAATTATTCTTGACATCGATTGTTATCCTTGTAAAATCCTCAATGTTGCAGTGCAATAAAACCGGAATGGTACCAGGGCATTGCGAAATTTGCCGTACGTATTTTCAGCTCAACGGAGTCTTTTTTTCCTAACGGAGATGATCATGAACTTCACGCCCGAACAAATCGCCAGCACGAACAAGGCTAGCGTCGAGGCCATCCTGGGTCTCGCGCACACGCAGTTCGCCGCTTTCGAGCGCCTATCCGCGCTGTATTTCAACGCAGCCAAGGCCGCATTTGAGGAAGGCGTCGGCCACGCCAAGGCGCTGCTCAACGCCAAAGACCCCCAGGAATACCTCACCCTGAATGCCGCGGCAACCCAGCCCACGGTGGAAAAAGCCATCGCCTACTCGCGCGGCGTATACGAAGTTGCCGCCCAAACGAACGGCGAATTGGCCAAGTTCCTCGAAGCGCAAGCCGCCGAGTTTAACAAGAACCTGGTCGGTCTTCTCGACAAGGTCTCGAAGAACGCGCCAGCCGGATCCGACGTCGCCGTCCAAGCCGTGAAGTCTGCGCTCGCCGCAGCCAACACCGCCTATTACAGCTTCAACAAGGTCGCAAAGCAGGCCACCGAGATCGCCGAGGCGAACTTCGCCGCGGCTGCAACGCCCACCAGGGAAACCCCGAAGAAGCGCGCGACAGCGTAATTTGCAGGTTTCGCGGCCCACAGCCCTCCTCCTCCTCCTCTCTGTGGGCGCCCTAAAGCCCTGGCGCAAGCCAGGGCTTTTTGTTTACTCACGCTTTGCTTCCCACCTGCCGCCGAGCGCGACGACCCCAAGCTTCATCTGCTCGATAGCTGGCGTCACTTCTTCCGGTACTCCCCGCACCCCGAGTTCGATATGACGGCGCACGCCCGTCTCGCCCATGCTGGGCAGGCTGAACGACTTCAAGCCGCGGTAGCGCTGTTCCACTTCTATCATCAGCGGCGTGACGATAGATTCCGCTAGGTCGTAGACGATGACGGAGGCCTCGGCTTCCGGCGTACGGTGAAACAGATGCGCGTACCCTTGGTCGAGCACCCACTCGACCATGGGCCAAGCCATCACCGGGAAACCCGGCACGAAATGGTGATCCACGAGCGAGAACCCCGGGATGCGATTGTACGGATTGGGAATGATCCTCGCCCCGCGCGGGAATTCGCCCATCTTGAGGCGCTGCGGCGTGATTTGCATGTCGGTGCGTGAGCGGATCGCCGCTTCCGCATCGGGATGCAACGCCAGCTCCACTCCCGCCGCGTCTGCGGCGCACTGCCGGGTATGATCGTCGGGTGTCGCGCCGATGCCGCCGAAGCTGAAGACGATATCTCCCGACGCCATCGTGCGCCTGAGCGTGGCGGTGATCAGGTCGGGCCGGTCGCCGAGATAATTGCAC
>VBCT01000043.1 GCA_005882235.1 Betaproteobacteria bacterium | reverse complement strand
AAACAACTCCCGCAACAAACGCTTCATCCGGTTGCGGTCGACTGCGCGCGGAAAGACGCGCTTGGGAACGATGAGACCTAGTCTGGGAACACCGAGCAGGTTTGCTCTGAATAGCACGCTGAACCCGGGACGCTTGAGTGCTCGTCCGCCGGAAAGCAGCGATGCAATATCGGCCGTTCCGAGCCGCTGCCTTCGACTGTAGCGCCTATGCGCGCTCAAACGCTCAAACGGGCACGCCCCTTAGCGCGGCGTGCCCGAAGCACGGCCCGGCCCCCGCGCGTGCGCATGCGAACAAGAAACCCGTGAGTACGCTTCCTGCGAACGACCGAAGGGTGAAAAGTACGTTTCATTAGGGGGATTCCCTGAGGCGGACAATAACCTTTAATTAGACGATACTTCAGCGAGAATTGTCAAAGAATTGAGCTCTCTCCGGCTGTGGATAACTCTCTTGGAAACAGGTAAAATCACTGCGCTGTTTTCCTCGAACCGAACCAGATAAGTCTCCATGCAGGGTTTCTGGGCCTCGTGCCTGACTCGCCTCGAAAAAGAGCTTCCCGCTCAGCAGTTTAATACCTGGATCCGGCCGCTCAAACTGGACGCCTCGGCGGCGCCGTCCGGGGAGCTGCGTTTGCTCGCTCCCAACCGCTTCGTGCTGCAATGGGTGAAGGAGCGGTACGCTCCCCGAATCGAGGCTATGGGGGCAGAATTCTTCTCGTCCCCAATCCGCGTATCGCTCAATCTCGAAACAGCGAGCGCACCGGAGCCTGTTAAGGCTTCCGCCCCCGCGATCCGCGCCGCGCGCCCTCCCGCGCCTCGATCTCCGCACGCTGAGCGTTCGAGCCTCATTCCAGAATTCAGCTTCGACGGCTTTGTCGCCGGAAAAGCCAATCAGCTCGCGCGCGCCGCCGCACTGCAGGTCGCCGAACACCCCGGCACGTCGTACAACCCACTCTTCATCTACGGTGGCGTGGGCTTGGGAAAGACCCACCTGATTCACGCGGTCGGCAACCTTGTTCTCGCGCAGCATCCGAGTGCCCGGGTGCGCTACCTCCACGCCGCGCAGTACATCTCGGACGTCATTAGAGCCTATCAACAGAAATCTTTCGATGAATTCAAACGCTATTATCACTCACTCGATCTCCTACTGATCGATGACATCCAGTTTTTCACCGGGAAGGACCGCACGCAGGAGGAATTTTTTTACGCGTTCAACGCGTTGATTGAGGGCCACAAGCAGCTCATCATCACCTGCGATACATATCCGAAGGACCTTGCCGGGATCGACGAGCGCCTCAAATCACGCTTTTCTTGGGGCCTGACTGTGGCAATAGAGCCCCCGGAACAGGAAATGCGAGTCGCAATCATCTTAAAAAAAGCCGAAGCAGTGTCCCTCAAGCTCTCGGAGGAAGTCGCATTTTTCATCGCTAAGCACATCCGCTCGAACGTACGCGAACTGGAGGGCGCGCTGAAGAGCGTCATTGCTTATTCGCGGTTCAACGGCCGAGATATTACGCTTGACACGGCCAAGGAGGCTCTCAAGGACCTCCTAACAGCGCAAAACCGGCAAATCACCGTTGACAACATCCAGAAGACTGTCGCGGAGTACTACAAGATCAAGGTATCTGACATGCACTCAAAAAAGCGCAGTCGAAACGTCGCCCGGCCCCGACAGCTCGCAATGGCCCTCGCGAAGGACCTCACCCAGATGAGCCTGCCGGATATCGGAGATGCATTCGGCAACCGCGACCATACAACCGTCCTTCACGCGTGTCGCACCATCGCGATGTTGCGAGAGAAGAACCACGACATCAACCGCGATTACCACGTACTCGAGCAGGTTCTTAAAGGGTGAACAAGCTGCGTACAACCGTTGGACGGATTGTGAGCAAATGGCATCCCCGAGGATTCGCTGTTTCTTGTTCGCTCTTTCACCACAACCTATTCTGCGCTTTACACACAGGTTGCGAACGCCGAAGCGCCGTTCCTCTAGGGTCTGAGCGGAGTTATCCACCTAGAAGATCGTGATCATCATCATAATCAAGGAAATAAAATGAATCTGTTGAAGACCCAACGCGAAGCGCTGCTCGCGCCTCTGCAGGCGGTCAGTGGAATAATCGAGCGGCGCCATACACTGCCGATCTTGTCCAACGTGCTGCTTTCCAGGACGGACACCCACATCGAGTTTGTCGCTACCGATATCGAGATCGAGATCACGACGAGTATGACCATCGAAGGGTCAGGTGAGACCAAAAGATTGACAGTCGGAGCGCGAAAGCTCGTCGATATTCTGCGTGCGCTCCCGGAGGGATCGGAGGTAACGCTCGCATTACAGGACAAGAGGCTTCAGGTAAAGTCGGGGAAAAGCCGTTTCAACTTGCAGACGCTCTCAGCAGAGGACTTTCCGAGGTTGGTGCTGGCCGAAGCCTCGGCGACGAGCCTGTCGGTTCCTCAAAAGATGCTGAAATCACTTTTGGGGCTCGTTCAGTACGCCATGGCTCAGCAGGATATTCGCTACTATCTCAATGGCCTGCTCATGGTCATCGAGGACGGGCAGCTGAAGCTGGTGGCGACCGACGGGCACCGGTTGGCCTATGCAAGCCGCGAAGTCGGGGGAAAGAATCTCCCCAAGCAGGAAGTGATACTACCCCGCAAGACGATTATCGAGCTCTCCAAGCTCCTCGAGGACAGCGATGATCTGGTCGCGATCGAATTGTCCTCGGCTCAGGCCAAGTTCAAGTTTGGCAATGTAGTGCTCGTGTCGAAGTTGGTAGACGGAAAGTTCCCCGACTATGGCCGGGTGATCCCGCAGAACCATCCGAAGAAACTGAAGCTCGAGCGGATTGCTCTCTTGCAAGCGTTGCAGCGCGCCGCGATTCTCACCAGCGACAAATTCCGCGGCGTGCGGTGGGTCCTGGGCGACGGAAGTCTCAAGATCAGTTGCAGCAATACCGAGCAGGAGGAAGCCCAGGAAGAGCTCGATGTGCCGTACAAGGGGGAGACGCTCGACATCGGGTTCAATGTCGGCTATCTCGTGGACGTGCTCAACAATCTCGACGTTGCCGAGGTCGAGTGCGGATTGGGCGATGCCAATTCGAGCGTGCTGTTTACCTTGCCTGGGCGCAACGATTTCAAATACGTCGTAATGCCGATGCGGATCTGAGTGAAGAGAGAGTAAATGTCTGAAGCAGAAAAGAACGATCACGCGCGAGACCCATACGATTCCGATAGCATCAAGGTACTGAAGGGTCTGGATGCTGTGCGCAAGCGCCCGGGCATGTACATTGGTGACACTTCCGATGGGACCGGTCTACACCACATGGTGTTCGAGGTCGTGGATAACGCCATCGACGAGGCGCTCGCTGGTTTCTGTAATGAGATCACGGTCACGATTCACACGGACAACTCGATCAGCGTCATCGATAACGGGCGCGGCATTCCCACCGAAGTCCACAAAGACGACGAACGGAAACGCTCGGCCGCGGAGATCGTGATGACCGAGCTTCACGCGGGTGGAAAGTTCGACAACAATTCCTACAAGATCGCCGGTGGCCTGCATGGCGTGGGCGTGTCCGTAGTCAATGCACTCTCGGAGTGGCTACGCCTTAGCATTCGACGCGACGGGAAGACGCACTTTATGGAATTTCGGCGCGGTGTGCCTGTTGCGCCGCTGAAAATGACCGGCAAGACCGAGAGACGCGGCACCGAGGTGCATTTTCTGGCTAGCACCGATACGTTCAGCGTCATTGAATATCACTTCGACATCTTGGCAAAGCGCCTGAGGGAGCTCTCATTCCTCAACAACGGTGTGAAGATCCAGCTGATCGACCAGCGCACTGGGAAGGAGGAAAATTTCGCGCACACCGGGGGTGTGAAGGGGTTCGTCGAGTACATCAACAAGAGCAAGACCGTACTCCACGGGACGCCTTTCTACGCGATCGCGCAAAAGGAAGGCATCACCGTGGAAGTCGCGATGCAGTGGAATGATTCCTACCAGGAGCAGGTTCTCTGCTTCACCAACAATATTCCGCAGCGTGACGGTGGCACTCACCTCTCGGGCCTGCGGGCCGCGATGACGCGGAGCCTGAATCAGTACATCGAAGCGAACGAAGTCGCCAAGAAGGCCAAAGTCGAGACCACGGGAGACGACATGCGGGAAGGTCTGTCATGCGTGCTGTCGGTGAAGGTGCCTGAGCCGAAATTCTCTTCTCAAACGAAGGACAAGCTCGTTTCGTCTGAAGTGGGGCCGGTGGTCCAAGAGCTCGTGGGCGAAAAGCTGAAGAATTTTCTCCTCGAGCGGCCCAACGATGCCCGCATCATTTGCGGCAAGATCGTGGACGCGGCACGTGCGCGCGAAGCGGCGCGTAAGGCGCGAGAGATGACGCGCCGCAAAGGCGTGCTCGACTCGTTCGGGCTGTCCGCGAAGCTCGCCGATTGCCAAGAGAAGGATCCGGCGCTTTGCGAGCTCTACATCGTCGAGGGCGACTCAGCCGGCGGTTCGGCTAAACAGGGCCGTGACCGCAAGTTCCAGGCGATCTTGCCGTTGAAAGGCAAGATACTGAATGTCGAAAAGGCGCGGTTCGACAAGCTGATTTCTTCCCAGGAGATCGTGACCTTGATCCAGACCTTGGGCACCGGGATAGGCAAGGACGAGTACGATCTATCGAAACTGCGCTACCACCGTATCATCATCATGACGGACGCAGATGTGGACGGCGCGCATATCCGCACCCTGCTCCTCACGTTTTTCTATCGACAGATGCCGGAGCTCGTTGAGCACGGACACGTGTACATCGCGCAGCCCCCTCTCTACAAGGTGAAGCTCGGCAAGCAGGAACGCTATTTCAAAGACGACCACGAGCGCGCGCAGTTCATGCTCGCACAGGCGTTGGTGGGAGCGTCTCTCGCGCCCAAAAAGGGAGGGCAGGCGATCGAAGGCAAGACGCTTGAGCAGCTGGCGAAGGCCTATCTATTTGCCGAGGCAGTGGTGGCGCGAGCCTCGAAGATCATCGATGTCGAGGCCTTGGCTGCGCTCATGCGCGGCACTAAGGTCGATCTTTCGAACCCGCAGTCTGCGGGAGCCAGCGCGCTCCGCCTTAAGCAGGCTATGGCTGCCAAAGGGAATGGGGTCAATGTAAGCGCGCGCTATGATAGCAAGAACGAGCGCCACCAACTGGTCATCGAGCGGACCCACCATGGAAATATCCGAACGAGCGTGCTCGACGAGGACTTTCTGTCGTCGGGAGACTACCAGCAGCTCAACCGGATCGCGCAACTGCTGCAGGGCCTCCTCGGGCCCGGCGCCGTGATCAAGCGCGAGGACAAGGAAGAGGGCGTCGCTGATTTTCCGCAAGCCATGAAGTGGCTGCTGGGAGAAGTCGAGCGCAGCGCCGCGATCCAGCGCTACAAGGGCCTGGGAGAGATGAATCCGGAACAACTTTGGGAGACTACGATGGATCCGCAGTCTCGGCGTCTGCTCAAAGTACAGATCGAAGACGGGATCGCCGCGGACGAGATCTTCACCAAGCTGATGGGCGACGACGTCGAACCCCGGCGCGTGTTCATCGAGCAGAACGCGTTGGTCGCCCGGCTTGACGTCTGAGGGCCGCCCGCGATTGCGGGCGCCGGTATCTAAGCCGCTTTCTTGTTTCGAACCGCCCGCCCGCGATTGGCAGGTCGCTTCGCACGCGTCTTGCTCTCGGTTTTCGACTTGGTTGGGGTTCTTTCGCGTGCCGTGGCCATCGCAGGCCGGCGTGTGGTAGTTCTCGCCGCACGAGGCGCAAATTCGAACCCCACCTTGCCGTCTGGGCCGCGCACCAAGAACGCCGAAAACGGTCTGCCTTTTCTGGAAATGAATCGGTGCAAGAGATCGGTCCTTCCCGTCGCGAGTAACTTCCGTATCTCCTCGGGCTCGACGGGCCGCTGCAAGATGACGCGTCCGGAGCGAAAGTCGCAGCGCCGCTCGGGGTTGACGCTGTTCTCGCAGACGTATGCCATCGGCTGCTCGAACACTCGCCCGCCGCATTTTGGGCAGGGGCCGAGGGGAGTCAGCGTTGAAAAGTCCACTTTCGCAGCAGTGCCGTCGGCATCCGCCTGCCGCCCAAAGTCGAACTCAGCGCGAAATTCGGGCGTAAGCCGCACCATCGCGGCAAACGGCTTGCCGATTCGGCTGCGGAAGCCCGTCAATGGCCCCACCGAACGCTTGGAGATTAGCGTCTCGATTTCCTCGGGGGCGAACTCGCGGCTCGACACGACCTTCCAGATCGCGAAGTCGCACTTCTGGCACTTGAACTTGCGATAGGTCTCCTGCACCTTGCCGCCACACTTGGGACACGGAGTCTTCAGGGTAAGGAACACGGTGTCGGGGATGTCGCCCTCCTTGATGCGCGAAACCATCTCACGGGTGAGATCGACGATGTGTTCCATGAACGCGCTGCGAGGAAGATCCCCGTGCTCCATCTGCTTGAGCTTGAATTCCCAGTTCCCGGTGAGCTCCGGAGAACACAGCTCGTTCACTCCAAACTGGCGCAACGCGAAAAGGAGGGACGACGCCTTCGGCGTCGGCTGGAGTTCGCGACCGTTGCGGTGCACATAGTCCTCGTAAATCAGACCCTCGATGATCTGCGCACGGGTCGCCGGAGTACCCAATCCCTTCTCGCTCATCGCTTCGCGCAGCTCCTCGTCCTCGACCAGTTTTCCGGCGCCTTCCATCGCCGAGAGCAGCGTGGCTTCTGTGAAGCGGGCCGGCGGCTTCGTTCGATTGGCGCGAACATTCACGTCGCGCGTGCGCACTTTCTCTTCCTTCTCGATCGCGACGAGGCTCGGTGATTCGCCCGTTTCGGCTTCCTTGCCGTAGACTTCGAGCCAGCCGGCTTGGGTCATCACTCGGCCCTCGGTCTTGAACGCTTCGCCTTCGACGCGGGTGATTCGCGTCGTGACGAGATATTCCGCTGCTGGGAAGAACACCGCGAGAAAGCGCTTCACGACCAAATCGTAAAGCTTCCCTTCCGCCTCAGAGATATGCCGCGGTCTCTGGATCGTGGGGATGATTGCGAAGTGGTCGGAAATCTTTTTGTTGTCGAATATGCGTTTGTTCGGCTTGATCCAGCCTTTCTTGAGTATCTGAGCCGCGTGGCGCGTGTAGCCCGATTTCTGCGCCACGAACGTGTCAAGCGTCTTCTTCACCGTGCCGAGATAGTCCTCGGGTAATGCGCGCGAATCAGTCCTCGGATAGGTAAGGGCCTTGTGTCTTTCGTAGAGCGCCTGGGCGAGCGCGAGCGTGGTTTTGGCTGAGAAGCCGAAACGGCCGTTCGCTTCGCGCTGCAGGCTCGTCAAGTCATAGAGAAGGGGAGAAAGCTGCGAGGCGGGTTTCGCTTCCTCGGTGGCGATGACGGCGGCCTGTTTCTCTTCCCACAACCGCTCGGGTCTTGCCTCGGCATCCTCCTTCTCCTTTTGAAACTTTTCGTCGAACCAGCGACCGACGTACTCTCCGGCCGCGGCGGCAAACGTGGCGTGGATCTCCCAGTAGTCGCGCGCCTTGAAACTGCGTATACGATCCTCGCGCTCGACGAGAATTGCGAGCGTCGGTGTCTGCACACGGCCGACCGTGGTCTTGTAAAAACCCCCTTCCTTCGAGTTGAAGGCCGTCATTGCGCGCGTGCCGTTGATGCCGATGAGCCAATCCGACTCGGAGCGGCACA
Source organism: Betaproteobacteria bacterium (assembly GCA_005882235.1). Classification (GTDB taxonomy): domain Bacteria; phylum Pseudomonadota; class Gammaproteobacteria; order Burkholderiales; family SG8-39; genus VBDM01. The sequence continues at coordinate 22,568 of VBCT01000043.1, read as the reverse complement.
GCGCCGCGTCGGCGAGTGGCCGCAACTCGCGGTCCTTGCGCAGCTGCTCGAAGCCTTCCTCGATGGAGCTTTGCGTCATCGACTGCAGCCACAAACGCTCGATTGGTTTCGTGTTGCCGGCATGCCGAACGATATACCGGAAGATCAACTCGCCTTCCCGGCCCGCGTCGCACGCGTTTATCACGCCCGTCAGGTCCTTGCGCCGGAGTAGTTTCACCAAAAGTTTGAGGCGTTCCTCGGTGCGCTCGATGGGCTTAAGATCGAAGTGCGGCGGAATGACCGGCAGGTGGGCAAAAGACCATTTGCCTCGCTTGACCTCGACCCCTTCCGGTGGAACGAGCTCCAGCAGATGGCCGATCGCAGATGAAAGAACGAAGTCCTGGCTCTCGTAGTAATCGCCGTGGCGTGTGAACCCGCCCAAAGTGCGCGCGATGTCATTCGCCACTGAGGGCTTTTCGGCGATGATGAGTTTCTTGGCCACTGAGAAGAATAGATTGCGAAAAGACAGACGACAGGATTCGAGGCCGTCTCTACGCGAAGCGCAGAATGATAAGTGTAATCGAAACGTGAAGCAAGAAACGGTCGCCCGCGAAGGCCGAGTCCATCTCGAGACTTCGGCTCGGTGCTAGTGCGTCCGGCGTTTCTCGCCGTCGGGTATCAACTCGTCGAGGATCAGGGCGTCTACATTGCCGCGGCGCGTCCAAAGCACCATCAGGACGATCACCTTGAGCTTGTCCAAACCCACGATTTCGTTGGGTAAGGCCATCCCGCGCTCGATGATAAGTTCGCGCAGCAACGGGGTGAGGATTTTTGCACTCTCAAGAAAAGCAATGAAGCCTCGGCTCTCCAACGACAACTTGGTTGCTTCGTCCGTAGAATACCCGCGGAAGGACTGTCGTGCGTCGAGAGACTCCGGAAGAGCCTCCTTGGGGAGATCCGTGAGGGTATTCAGCCAATCCAACGCGTCCTGGATGTCGTCGTTCTCGAAGCCCGCCGCATGCAGTTTGCGCTCAAGCGTATCCTGATCGGGATAGGTTTGGGTCTGGTAGTAATTCTCGAAAAGGTATACGAGTACGTCGAACATTCGCTATGAATCCTCAGCGGACACGTTGGTATAGACCTCCGGGGAGGCCGGCTACTTTTCCTTCCAGCTCCAACTGCAGCAGAATGGCCGATACGATTTCGACCGTCAAGCCACTGCGCGCGATCAAGCCGTCAATATCGCACGGATCGAAGCCCATCTTGTCGAGCAAGTCGTGACTCGCGCTGAGCTCCGGCAATCTCGTTTCGGGTACCCCCGCCACGCCGAGTTCCTCGAGAACGTCTTGCGCAGTCTCCACCAGTTTCGCGCCCTGCTTGATCAGCGAATGGCAGCCTCTCGAGAGCGGCGAGTGGATCGAGCCTGGGATGGCAAGCACCTCGCGACCCTGTTCTGCGGCGAGGCGCGCAGTAATGAGCGAGCCGGAATCCAGAGTTGCCTCGACGACTAGACAACCGCGGGCGAGACCCGAGATGAGGCGATTGCGCCGGGGAAAATTTCCCGCATTGGGCGGTGTGCCGAGGGGAAATTCGGACACAAGCGCACCCCGCAACAGAATTTCCTCCGCGAGCGGCTCGTTGCGACGCGGATACACGATGTCGATGCCCGTCCCCAGAACCGCGATGGTGGACCCTCGTCCCTCCAGGCCGCCGGAGTGTGCAGCGCTGTCCACACCGATAGCCAGGCCGCTCACGATGACCAGGCCAGCCTCGCTGAACGTTCGCGCGAAGCTCTGCGCGTTCTTCAGTCCCTGAGGCGTCGCGTTTCGGCTCCCGACTACGGCAAGCGCTGGAGAAGAAAGGAGCTTCGCGTTGCCGGCAACATAAAGCAAAGCCGGGGGATCGGCGATTTCCAGGAGTTGCTTGGGGTATTCGGTGTCGGCAAGGGTCAGAACCCTGTGCTCGGGTTGGGCGGCCCATTGGAGCGCTTTTTCGACTTCGGAACCCCTGCTTCGCTCGAGGATCCCCGCTGCAAGGGCTTCGGGCACGACGCGGCAGAGTTGCGATCGCGTCGCGTTCAATACGTTGGTGGGAAGACCGAAGGTGGAAAGCAGGGACCGGAATCTCTGGCCACCGAGCCCGGGTACCAGACTGAGTTCGATCCAGGCGGCCAGGTCGCCTGAATCGTTCATGTGAAAGCCTCGCCGATCTGAATCTTGATCAGGGGTTCTGCACGATATCTCCCCCTTGCACCGGCCGTGAACTTTCCATTACCAGCGCGTAGGAGACCGAATCGAAGGTACGGAAGACGAAAGCCAGGCCGTAGCGCTCCGGAGGCAGCTGAATCACCGGGGAGCGGTCACGCGATTTCAGATAGTCGCTCTGATCGTAGACCACGACGTTACGGTACACGGCAAGCACGTGCCCGACCTCCAAACCGTCGCGCCTGCCTCGATTGATGGAGATGATCGAGTCGCGCCCGCCCACGCTGGTAGCGAGAGCATCGTAAAGCCCTATGATTCGGCCCCTTACCGCGGAACTCGGGGCATGAGGCACATACTGGGGGATGGTTAGCGGGGGCGCGGGAATGAGTCGATCTCCTGCAGAAATCTCCTTCTTGGAATTCACGATTTGTACTGTGGCGGGTTCGCCGCTTCGCGTCACTTCGGCCGTACCCAGGAACACGGCTTCGAAACCCAGAGTCCTCTGGTTGTCTGGGTCGACCAGCGCTCGCCCGGCGCGATAGATTTGCCAAATGGGCGCGTCGGTGCCACGAAAACCGCTCACATAGGCCACATTGCCGGCGCCTAAGTTGACCCGATTTTCTTCCGTAGCGATGATCCGCGGCGCCCTGTCGAGGCCGCCTTCCTCGATGATCAATGGCTGCGTCAGAAACGGCTCGATCGCCCTGGGCGAAATGGCGGGTATCGCCTCCGACGTCAAGGGCTGAGTGTAGATGCGCGGCAGAAGCTTCACTCCTTCTGCGCCCCCAAGCCCGGGGCCGGCGCCGGAGTCCGCAATACGCAATTGCGGGGGCGACACGCTCCGGTCGAGCACGAGGACATCGCCCGGAGAGATGTTATGGGGGTTTCTGATTTGCTCCTGGTTCATTCGCCAGATTTCCGGCCAGCGCCATTGATCGCTGAGGAATTTGGTGGCGATGCTCCAAAGCGTATCGCCCCTTTGGACGACGTAGCGGTCCGGCGCCGTATCCTTGACCTGCAGATCGCCCTGAGCAAGCGCCAACAAGCCTGCGCCGGCCAGGGCGAGTGCGAGGAGAGCTGTGATAGACTTTTGCATGACCGCCTCGTCTGGATTTAGCAGCCGCAATCCCTATATTAGCTTCTGCGGCTCGCTTTTTACAGTCTGCATTAAATTCTGCATTTAATTCTTTCAATTTGCAAGTATTTATGGCGCTGCTGGATATCCTTCGCTACCCCGATCCGAAGCTCTATAGGAGGGCCGTGCCCGTACTGGAGGTTGACGAATCGGTTCGCGCCTTGGTCCGGAACATGGCCGAAACTATGTACGCAGCGCCGGGGGTGGGACTCGCGGCGACCCAGGTTGACGTGAACCAAAGGGTGATCGTCATCGATGCCTCCGAGACCCGAGATGAGCTGCTGGTTTTGATCAATCCGGAGATCGTCAGTAGCGAGGGCGTTCAGTATCGCGAGGAGGGCTGCCTGTCGGTTCCAGGAATCTACGAGCCGGTTGAGCGTGCCGAGCGCGTGACGGTGCGGGCGCTCGGGCTAGACGGAGGATCCTTTACAGTCGTCGCAGAGAAACTCCTCGCGGTCTGCATCCAACACGAGATGGATCACCTCGAGGGCAAAGTCTTCGTCGACTATCTGTCGCGCCTCAAGCAGCAGCGCATCAAGGCGAAACTTCAAAAACAACTCCGCAAGACGGCCTGAGGCAGGGTTGGGACCCTGCCGATTCGTGATCGGTGCGGAGTTGGGACCCCGCCGACTCGCTATTCGGCGACTGCCGGGGCACCGCCGTTCGCGCAAGGCCTGAGCGGGGGCCGCTTCCGTGAATGTCCTCTTCGCCGGTACTCCTGAATTTGCCGCACGCTGCCTTGAGACTTTGCTCAGGTCCCGCCATCGTGTGGTCGGTGTGATAACTCAGCCGGATCGACCCGCCGGCCGTGGTTTTGCGCCGGCGCCATCACCAGTGAAGAAACTGGCGGCAGCGCGAGGCATTCGGGTAACCCAGCCGATGAGTCTGCGAAACGCGCAGGCGCAAGCGGAGCTCAGACATTTCCGAGCTGACGTCATCGTGGTTGCCGCTTATGGCTTGATTCTGCCGCAGCCGGTGCTCGAGCTTCCTCGGTACGGGGCAATCAATATTCACGCGTCCCTGTTGCCGCGATGGCGCGGCGCAACACCCATTCAGCGGGCACTGCTTGCCGGTGATCGGGACACCGGCGTATCGATCATGCAGATGGACGCCGGGCTCGACACAGGTCCAGTGTTGATGCAGGAAAAACTTTCAATCCTCGAAGACGATACCATGGGAACGCTGCACGATCGGCTCGCTGAACTCGGCGCGAAGCTCATGGCGCAAACTCTGGATGAGTTGGAAGCCGGTGTGGTCAAGGCGATACCCCAATCAGCCGAGGGGGTGACGTATGCAGCCAAGCTCGACAGGCGCGAGGCTCGCGTGGACTGGCGTCAGGGTGCGGTGACCGTGAATCGCCAGGTGCGCGCGCTCAATCCGTCACCGGGCGCGGATGCACGCGTGCGCGGGGTGGAGCTTAAGATTTGGCGTTGCGCTACCGCGGCCGGGCAGGGGTATGCGGGTGAGATACTGAACGTAGGTCCGCGCGGCTTGTGCGTCGCCTGCGGGGAAGGTGCTCTGCTCATAACCGAGCTGCAACGGTCGGGGGGAAAACGAATGGCCGTCGCCGAATTTCTCAGGGGATTTCCGCTTTCCGCTGGCGAGCGCTTCGAAGGCCAGTAGCGCGTGAGGCAAGCGCACTGCGCCTATAATGCAGTAACGCCCGTGACCTTGCGCAGTGCATCCGTGTCCACCGTTTCCGCCGGCCCTTCCCTCGCACAGGCCTTTGTTGCCGCCGCCGAAGCCATCGGGCGCGTCTCCGGAGGGGAGAGCTTGAACACCGCGCTCGCCGACCTGAAACGCCGTGCGTCGGCGGAGACAGTCGCTGCCGCAGCACAGGATCTTTGCTATAACGCGCTGCGGGGCTACGGGGTGGTCGACGTGGCGCTAGAGCGACTCCTGCAAAGACCTCTCACGGACTCCCCAGTGCGTGGGTTGCTTCTCACCGCGCTCGCGGAGCTCGCCGCCCGGCCGAAGTCCGCGCACGCGGTCGTGCATCAGGCGGTGGAGGCGGCTGCTTTGCTTGGGTACTCGCGCGCGAAAGGGCTGGTCAACGCGGTGATGCGCAACTTTCAGCGCCGCATGCCCGAACTGCTCCCGGAGATCGAGGCTACCGAATCTGGCCGTTACCGCCATCCACAATGGTGGATCGACGCGTTGCGCCTGGCCTATCCGCACGAGTGGGAGTCCGTCCTTTTGGAGTCGAACCGACATCCGCCAATGGTTTTGAGGGTAAACCGGCGGCGACTCTCTGCGAAGGCATATCTGGAGAAACTGCACCGGGCTGAAATTCCCGCGCGAGGGCTCGGACAAGATGCGGTACTGCTCGAAAAGCCTTGTCGGGTCGAGCGGCTCCCGGGTTTTGCTGCGGGCGAGGTCTCGGTGCAGGACGCGGGCGCTCAGCGGGCCGGCCCCCTTCTGGATGTTCGCGACGGAATGCGAGTGCTCGATGCCTGCGCGGCGCCAGGTGGCAAGACCGGACACCTGCTTGAGCTTGCCGAGTGCGAGCTTCTCGCAGTGGACGCGGACGGCGTGCGGGCGCAGCGTATCGCCGAAAATCTCTCCAGGCTGAAGCTCTCGGCGAAAATCGTGGTCGGCGATTGTCGCAGGCCGGAGGTTTTCTGGGGGAGAAGGCCTTTCGACCGCATTCTCCTGGATGCGCCTTGCTCGGGATCCGGTGTGGTACGGCGCCATCCCGACATCAAATGGCTGCGTCGGAAGAGCGATGCACCCGAGTTCGGCCGCGTGCAGGCGGAACTGCTGGAAGCTTTATGGCAGGTGCTCGCCCCCGATGGTAAATTGTTGTACGCCACGTGCTCGGTGTTTCCCGAGGAGAACGGCGCTCAGGTGGACAATTTTCTTCTGCGGCACCCGGAAGCTGAAGTGCTTCCGCTCCCAGGGTTCGCCGACAATGATAGACGGGTCCCACGCCCCTTGGAGGGCCAGATCCTGCCGAGCGCCCATAGCGACGGTTTCTTCTACGCCTTGTTAAGAAAAACCACTGCTTAAGCTGAGGAATGAAGACAAGCTTGCGTCGATTCATCGCCGCGCTCGCGGGAAGCTTCGTTGCGTCGGCTTTAGCCCAGCCGATCCAGGTCAGCAACGCAGGGTTGGAAATCGCCGAGACGCGCTATTTCCTGAACGCCGATTTTCGCCTTGATCTGACCGCACCACTCCTGGAGGCGCTGAACAATGGCGTATCGCTCGGCTTCCTCGTGGAGTTCCAGCTGACACGGCCGCGATGGTACTGGTTCGACGAGAAAACCGCCTCCGAAAAACTGGAGCTACTGCTTTCCTATCTCCCACTTGCGCAACAGTACCGGCTGTCGAGCGGGACGCTGTATCAGAACTTCCCGACGCTCGCCGAGGCGCTGGAGGCACTCGGCAGGGTACACGGCTGGCCGGTGCTGGGACAGGATCAGGTCGACAACGGCCGAACCTACGTTGCAGCGGTGCGTCTGCGCCTTGATCCGGCTCGGCTGCCAACGCCATTCCGCGTGAGTGCAGTCACCAACCGCGAGTGGACGCTCGCGTCCGAATGGAAGCGATTTCGGTTCACCCCTCTTGCGCCGGTTCAGGAGGCCCGATGACCTACGTGCTCATCGCCAGCGCCGCGCTCGGCGGCATTTTGCTGTTCCTGCTTGCCGCGGCTACCGCCAACTCGCCGCTGTTCGCCGAGCACTATACGCTGCTGCTCGGCTTGAACGCGGCGATTGCTCTGGCCCTTCTCGGGCTCGTGGTGTACCAGTTGACGATCCTCGCGCGGCAGCGCCGCGCCAAGGTATTCGGTTCGCTACTGACGTTTCGGGTGCTCGTCATGTTTGCGCTGGTGGGAGTGCTCCCCGGGCTCCTCGTCTATACCGTGTCGCTGCAGTTCCTCGCGAAGAGCATTGAATCTTGGTTCGACGTGCGCGTCGAGCGCGCGCTTGAGGGGGGGCTCAATCTCGGCCGGGCGGCGCTCGACGTCATGCTGAACGAACTGCTTCTCAAGGCCCATGTAATGGCGCTCGATCTCGCCGAGACCCCGAGGCGCGGCCAACCCACCGCGCTTGTTCGCTTGCGCGAGCAGGCCTACGTCGAGGAAGCGTGGCTCATGACCGAGGGTGGACAGGTGCTCGCGAGGGCGAGCCGGGAACCCGGAAAGCTCGCGCCGCCTGGCCCAAGTACGCAGGCATTGCGCGATGCACGGCAGGTGCGCGGCTATAGCGTGGTCGAGCCGGTGGGCGACAAGGGACTCTTGCTGCGAGTGATCGTGTCCCTGGAGAATCCGAGGCGCGCCGACGAGCCGCGCTTGCTGCAACTCACGCACTGGGTGCCACCGACGCTGGCCGAGCAAGGCGAATCAGTGCAAAGCGTGTATCGTGCATACAAAGAGCTGTCGCTGTCTCGCCAGGGGCTAAAGGAGATCTACATTCTCACGCTGACCTTGACGCTGTTGCTCGCTTTGTTTTCGGCGATCGCACTCGCGTTCCTGCTGTCGCGGCGCCTGTCGAAACCGCTCGCCGTGCTCGCCGAGAGCACCCAGGCGGTGGCGCGCGGCGATTTTTCGCGCCGCGCTCGGGTCACGAGCCGCGATGAGCTGGGCATCCTTACGCAGTCGTTCAACAGCATGACTCAACAGCTGGGTGAGGCGCAGAGCGTCGCTCTGCTCAACCAAGGGCAGCTCGAAACCGCCAAGGCGTACCTGGAGAGCATTCTCGCCAATCTGTCGGCAGGTGTACTCGTTTTTGATCATGGACTAATCCTCCGGATCGCAAACAGCGGGGCGCGCAGCATCTTGCACGAGGACCTTGCTGCCCTGATCGGACTGAAGCTCGAGGATTGGCACACGCTCGCCGAATTTGCTCGCATGTTACAAGGAGAGTTCGAGCAACACAGAGGAACCGCGTGGCAGCAGCAAATCGAGATGCGCGAGCGTGGGGCAGTGATTCTCGTACGGGGTTCGCCGCTGCCCGAGACCGGTGGGGGTGGCTATGTCGTGGTATTCGACGACGTCACGCAATTGATCGCGGCGCAGCGCGCGACCGCCTGGGGCGAAGTCGCGCGCAGGCTCGCTCACGAGATCAAGAATCCGCTCACGCCGATCCAGCTCGCCGCGGAGCGACTGCAGGCGAAACTCGGCGACAAACTTTCGCTTGAGGCGGCGCGCGCGCTCGACCACGCCACGGAGACCATCGTCGCACAGGTCACCGCCATGAAGAACATGGTGGACGATTTCCGCGACTACGCCCGCACGCCGCCGCCGCAACTGGGCGGACTGGATCTGAACCGTCTCGTTGCGGAAGTACTTGCTCTGTACGAACAGTCCGGAACTCGGATTCAGGCGAACCTCCAGACGAATGTTCCGCTGGTGCGCGGTGACCCCGACCGTCTGCGACAGGTAATCCACAACCTGCTGCAAAACGCCCAGGATGCCCTCTTCGGAAGCAGCGACCCCAAGATCGAAGTTTCGACCGAGCTCTCGGGCGGCCAAGTATGGCTGCGGATCAGCGACAACGGCTGCGGCTTTCCCGAAGCCATCATCAACGGGGCATTCGAGCCCTATGTCACCACCAAGCCCAAGGGGACAGGACTGGGGCTGGCGATCGTAAAGCGGATCATCGACGAACATCACGGCACCGTTCGGATAGAAAATCGCATGGGGAAAGAAGGGGGTCGCGGCGCGGCGGTGCGGATTTCGCTTCCGCTTGCCGCTTGATCGACCATGGCGCAGATACTGGTCGTTGACGACGAAGTCGGGATCCGGGAGCTGTTATCGGAAATCCTCTCCGACGAAGGACACTCGGTGCAGCTTGCCGAGAATGCCACCGCGGCGCGCTCGTTGCGCGCGCAGAGACGGCCGGACCTCGTGTTGCTCGATATTTGGATGCCCGACGCGGACGGTATAACGCTCCTGAAGGAATGGGCCACCGGGGGCCAGCTCACCATGCCAGTGATCATGATGTCGGGTCACGGCACCATCGACACGGCCGTGGAGGCGACACGCATCGGTGCAATGGATTTCCTGGAAAAACCGATCGCGTTGCAGAAGCTGCTCGCGACCGTAAAGCGTGCACTGCGCGCAGGGGAGTCGCGCGCGGTGATGCCGCTCAGCATCGCGAATTTCGGCCGCTCGATGATCATCATCGAGTTGAAGAAGCGCTTGGCGAGGATTTCTTCCGCCGGCACGGCGGTGCTGCTGCGCGGCGAAAGAGGTGTGATGCCGGAGCTCTATGCGCGCTATCTGCAGCAGCCCAACGCGCCCTGGATCGATGCGGCGCACGCCCTCAACGAAGCGTCTCAGGATCTGCTGCAGCAGGTCTCCAGCGGCGTGCTGTTCGTCGGGGAACTCGCGATGCTGTCAAGGAACCAGCAGAAGCGCCTGGCGTTTCTCGCAGCGCGCGCCGAAAAGAGCAACGTGCAACTGGTGTCTTTCACCGCGGAGGAGCCGAAACACCTGGTGGAATCGCAGGGTTTCGACGCGGCCTTGATGCAAGCACTCGCGGGAATCGTCATCGCGCTTCCGGCTCTGCGTGAGCATCCGGAGGATATTCCCGAGATCGCGACCCTCATGCTTGCCCAGTTGGTGGAAACACGCTTTTGCCCGCCGCGAAACTTCTCGACCGGTGCCCTCAACGTCCTGCGCTATTTCACCTGGCCGGGTAACCTCGAGGATCTCGCCGCAGCGGTGCGTAACCTGGCGCTCACCAGCTTGGAGGAGGAGATAGGTGTCGCGGACGCGGAACGGGTGCTGCCGCAGTTCGCACGCCGCTCCACGGAGACCGATCTGTCGCTCGATCTCCCACTGCGCGAGGCCCGCGAGGCCTTCGAGCGAACCTACTTCGAGCATCATCTCGCACAGGTAAACGGCTCCATAGCGCGCGTCGCCGAACGAAGCGGTCTCGAGCGCACGCACTTGTACCGCAAGTTGAAAGCGCTCGGCATTCTCGCCGGGCGAAAAGAAGACTGATTCGGGACGCGAGTCGGCATAGAATGCGTGCTTTTTCACGCGGGTTTCCGACTTGAAAATCGTAATCCTCGGCGCCGGCCAAGTCGGCTCATCGGTCGCTGAAAACCTGGTGTCCGAAGCCAACGACATCACGGTCGTGGATATCGACGCCACGAGGCTGCGCAACCTCCAGGACTGCCTGGATTTGCGCACTGTGCTCGGAAGCGCCGCGCACCCCTCGGTGCTGGTCGAGGCGGGTATCGAGGACTGCGACATCATGATTGCGGTAACGCAAAGCGACGAGACCAACTTGGTCGCATGCAAGCTGGCACAGCAATTGTTCAACGTCCCGACCCGCATCGTCCGCCTGCGCGCCACCGACTATCTTTCCAACGAGCGCGTGCTCGGCCCGGACTGCTTTGACGTGGATTTGGCGATCTGTCCGGAGCAGATTCTTACCGACTACATCGTCAAGCTCATCGAGTTTCCGGAAGCGCTGCAGGTGCTCGAGTTCGCTCACGGCAAGGTGAGCCTGGTGGCAGTGCGTGCATTCCAAGGCGGTCCTTTGGTCGGTCATCCCCTGAAGGATCTCAGGAAGCACATTCCGTCCGTCGACACGCGCGTCGCCGCCATATTCCGCGGAGACAGCCCGATTCTGCCCGGGGGCGATACCGTGGTGCAGGCCGGAGACGAGGTATTTTGTCTCGCCGCCACGGAAGATATACGCCAAGTCATGCACGAACTGAGGCGCATGGACCAAGCGGTAAGAAGAGTCATGATCGCGGGGGGCGGCAACATCGGATTGCGCCTCGCGCGTGCGATCGAGCGCGACTACGCGATCAAGATCATCGAGTACGACAAGAGGCGCTGCGAGGTGCTATCTACCCGCCTCGATCGGGCGCTCGTGTTGCAGGGAGACGTCACGGACGAAGGACTCCTGGAGGCCGAAAACGTCTCCGATATGGACCTCTTCGTCGCGGTAACCAATGACGACGAAGACAACATCATGTCGTGCCTGCTCGCGAAGCGGATGGGCGCACGCCGCGTGGTTGCGCTCATCAACCGGCGCTCCTACGTCGATCTGCTCCAAGCCGGTCAGATCGACATCGCGATTTCACCGGCGCAGGCAACGATCGGCACGCTGCTCGCCCATGTGCGCCGCGGCCATGTTACCCGGGTACACAGCTTGCGCCGCGGAGCGGCCGAGGCGCTCGAGGCCGTGGTGCACGGGGATCGAGATTCCTGCCGCTGCGTCGGCCGGAGGATCGAGGAAATCGACCTGCCCAAGGGCGCAGCAATCGCCGCAATCGTGCGCAGCGACAAGGTGATCATGCCCCATCACGACACCGTGGTGCTCGCCGAGGACCACCTGATCGTCTTCGTCACCGACAAGAAACTCCTGCCCAAGGTGGAAAAACTTTTCGAGGTCAGCGTCGGCTTCGTCTGAGCCGGACGCCGGCACCATGGTCAGGCCGCTTCCCGTTCTGAACGTGCTGAGCGTCTTGATCGTCGTCTTTTCAATCGCAATGCTTCTGCCGCTCGGCATTTCTTTCATGTACGGCGACGCGGCGCGGCGCGCCTATTACGAGGCCGTGCTGATCACCTCCGTGAGCGGAGCCACATTATGGGTGGTCACCCGCTCCCGCCAGGCCGAGCTGCAGACCCGCGACGGGTTCCTCCTGGTGGCATTGGTGTGGACCGTCCTGCCCGCGTTCGCGACCTTACCCCTCTTGATCTACATGCCCGGGCTCAGCTTCACGGACGCCTACTTCGAGACCGTTGCAGCCCTCACCACTACCGGTTCGACCGTACTCTCGGGGCTGGACAAATTGCCGCCGTCGATCAACTTGTGGCGCTGCGAGCTGCAGTGGCTGGGCGGAATGGGGATCATCGTCCTCGCGGTTGCGATCCTGCCTCTGCTCGGGATCGGCGGCAGCCAGATCATGAGGACCGAGACCCCCGGGCCGATGAAGGACACCAGGCTCACTCCACGCATCACCGGAACTGCCAAAGGCCTGTGGCTGGTTTACGCGATCATGACGCTCGCGTGCGCTCTGGTTTTCAAGGCGGTGGGAATGGGCTGGTTCGATGCCGTTGTCCACGCGTTCTCTACCCTGAGCCTGGGCGGATTCTCCTCTCACGACGCGAGCTTCGGCTACTTCAATTCTCCGGCGATCGAGGCTGCGGCGATTTTCTTCATGCTCATCGGAGGCATCAATTTCGGAACTCACTTCCTCGCATTCCGCAAGCTGAGCTTGGCACCCTACCGGAGCGACCCCGAGGCGGGGGCATACGTCGCATTGGTCGGGATTTCGGTGCTTGGAGTCGCCTATTTCCTGTTCGCCAACCAGGTCTATCCGTCTTTTTGGGCGGCGCTACGCCACAGCGCGTTCAACGTCGTCTCGGTCGCGACGACAGCCGGTTTTACCAGCACCGATTTCAACCAATGGCCTATCTTCGCGCCCGTGTGCATGCTGTTCCTTTGCTGCTTCGCTACTTGTTCCGGTTCCACCGGCGGCGGCATCAAGATGATTCGTGCCGAGCTGATGGTTCGCCAGGCGCTGCGAGAGCTCATGTCCATTATTCATCCGCGCGCCTATCTGCCCGTCAAGCTTTCCGGCCAAAGAGTGGAAAACAACATCATCTTCGCGGTCCTGGCGTTCATGTTGATCTGGGGCGGCTCGGTCGTCGCCATGACCATGCTCCTGCTGGCTTCGGGCCTGGACATCGTCACCGCTTTTTCGGCGGTGATCGTCTGCATCTGCAATACGGGGCCCGGGCTGAACCTGGTGGGACCGGCGACGACGTATGCGGCGCTCAGCGATTTTCAGACCTGGGTGTGCACGGTCGCTATGCTGATCGGGCGCTTGGAGCTGTTTACGCTCTTCATCGTCATCACGCCGGCGTTCTGGAGAAAATAGCCGCCCAGGGGCCTACTTACTTGGCGCAGGTCACCATGATCTCGACCAGCATGCGCGGGTCCGCCAGCTTCGCCTCGACTGTAGCTCGCGCCGGCAGGTTGCTGGAATCGGCCCACGCCGTCCAGGCGGCGTTCATCTCGTCGCGGTTGCGGATGTCGGTAACCCACACGTTGGCGGAAAGAATCTTCGACTTGCTGGTGCCCGAGGCGGCGAGGATTGCGTCGATCTTCTTCAGCACCTGCTCGGTCTGGCCCTTGGCGCCTTGGGTGAGATCGTCCGCAACCTGGCCTGCCACGTAGACGAGGCCGCCGTGCTCGACTGCGGCGCTGAAGAGCTTGCCCGACGGATGGCGTTTGATGCTCATGTGGAATCTCCCGTTATCGCGGCGGCAGGATTTTCACCCGCAGCTCACCCAGGCCCTCTATTCCCGCGAGGAGCTCGTCTCCGGGCTTGGCGGCCCCCACGCCGGCCGGCGTGCCCGTCATAATGAGATCGCCCGCTTCCAGGGTGTAGTACTGCGTGAGAAATGCGATCTGCTCGGGCACGCTCCAGATCATCTGGTCGATGTCCGAGTTCTGGCGAAGCTCGCCGTTTACCTTGAGCCAGAGCTTGCCTTTTTTCGGGTGGCCCCTCTTCGAGGCGGGGGTGATCGGCCCGACCGGGGCGGACTGGTCGAAATCCTTGCCGAAGGTCCAGGGCCTGCCTTTGTCTTTTCCGACCTGCTGCAAATCACGCCGGGTCATGTCGAGGCCCACCGCGTAACCCCAGATGTGCTCGTTGGCTTTGGCCGCCGGGATCTTGTAGCCGCCTGTGCCGACTACCGCGACCATTTCGGTCTCCCAGTGGTAGTTGCTCGTCATCGGCGGAAAGTGCACGGCACCACCCTCGGGGACCAGATCGTGAGCCGATTTGCTGAAGAAGAACGGCTGCTCGCGGCCGTCGCCTCCCATCTCCTTCTGGTGCTCCACATAGTTGCGGCCGACACAGAAGATACGTCGCACGGGAAAACGTGCGTTCGATCCCACGATGGGAAGCGACGGGATATCCCAACTGCTGATCACATACTCCATTTTCATGACGAGAGGTCCTCACTAAATCGCAAGAGAAGCGTGGTGCGAACCGAATGGCCGGGCACCGACGAAAAGCGCCGTATTTTCGCACGAACAGACCGTCCTGAGGCGCCGTCCGCCGCCGGCGCAAAAAAAAACGGGCACCCGAAGGTGCCCGTTCAATGACAAGCCCGTTTCCGAGCCCCTCCCTGCTTATGGTGAGTATTCCAATATGAGGCTAGTCCCTCTAGTCACCTCACGCAACCTGCTCGCCGTGCAAGGTGATGTCGAGACCTTCCCGCTCCTCTTCCTCGGTGACGCGCAAGCCGATAAGCAAGTCGATCACTTTGAGGATGATGAAGCTGCCAATGCCGCTGACGAGCAAGGTTGTGACCACGCCGTAAGTCTGGGTCAGGAGACTGGCGTCTGCACCGCTGATTTCTTTTACGTTGAACACGCCGGTGAGGAGCGCGCCGACGATCCCGCCGATGCAGTGCACACCGAACGCGTCCAGCGAGTCGTCGTAGCCGAACATCTTTTTCACTGATGTCGCTGCAAGGAAGCAGAGTACGCCGGCCGCAATGCCGATGACGAACGCGCCTGTGATGCCGACAAAGCCCGAGGCTGGAGTGATGGCAACCAGTCCCGCGACTGCGCCCGAGGCGATGCCGAGCACCGAAGGTTTGCCCTTGACCAGCCACTCCGTAAACATCCACGACAGAGCGGCTACGGCCGTGGCGAGCTGGGTCACGACCATTGCCATGCCAGCGCGGCCGTCGGCGGCGACTGCGGAACCCGCGTTGAAGCCGAACCAGCCTACCCAGAGTAACGCCGCGCCCGTTACCGTGAGCGTCAAGTTATGCGGCGGCATCGGTTCCTTGCCGTAGCCGACGCGCTTACCGAGTACGAGTGCGCACATCAGTCCGGCGATACCGGCATTGATGTGCACCACAGTTCCGCCGGCGAAGTCTAGGATTCCCGCTGTGGCCCATTTGCCGCTTGTCCCTTCCCACATCATGTGCGCGATCGGCGAGTAGATCAGCACCGACCACAGGCCCATGAACCAGAGCATCGCCGAGAATTTCATGCGGTCGGCGAAGGCGCCTGCGATCAGGGCGGGCGTGATGATCGCGAAGGTCATCTGGAACGTCATGTAGACCGACTCGGGTATGGTGACCCCGAGATGGCTGACCGTGACCTTGTTGGCTTCTTTCATGTAGACCATTCCGGACAGGAACAGGCGGTCAAAACTGCCGAAGTACGCGTTCCCAGGCGTGAACGCCAAGCTGTAGCCGACGACGACCCACAGCACCGTAACGAGGCAAGTGATGGCGAAACTCTGCATGACCGTGGCGAGGACGTTCTTCTTACGCACCATTCCGCCATAGAACAGCGCGAGTCCGGGGATGGTCATCAGCAGCACCAGCGCCGTTGAGGACAGCATCCAAGCCGTGTCTCCCGAGTTGATTTTCGCGCCGTCAACCAGCTCGGGTTTTGTCGGCGCCGGCGGAGCCGCGGGCGCAGCGGCAGCTGGCGCCGGTGCGGCGGGCGCAGCGGCAGGAGCCGCCGGTTTGTCCTGGGCCATGAGCGGCGCGCACCAGCCCACGGCACCGAGCAGGGCGAGAATTGCAAGAAGCTTTTTCATCGTGGTTCTCCCTCAGAGCGCTTCCGCCCCGGTTTCGCCGGTGCGGATGCGGATAACTTGCTTCAGATCGAAAACGAAGATCTTGCCGTCGCCGATCTTTCCCGTGTTGGCCGATTTTTCGATGGCTTCGATCGCTTGATCGAGCATCTCGTCCTTGATCGCGGCCTCGACCTTCACTTTCGGCAGGAAATCGACCACGTATTCCGCGCCGCGATACAGCTCGGTGTGACCCTTCTGCCTGCCGAAACCCTTGACTTCGGTGACGGTGATGCCCTGCACGCCGATCGCGGACAGGGCTTCCCGCACCTCGTCAAGCTTGAACGGCTTGATGATTGCGGTTACGAGTTTCATGAATGTGCTCCCTTGTATGGGTGGTAATGAGCTTCGAAGAGCTAGAACTTGTAGAGGCCCTGCAGCGCGATGGACGTCATGGTCTTGCTCGCCACACCGGCGTAGTCGGTGAATACCGTGTTGGTCGCCTGATCTCTGCGTCCCTCGATGCGCGCTTCGAAGCTGTCGGAGGCGAGGAAGGCACCGGTCAGGGTCACCTCCTTGTATTTCGTGCTCGCCGTGCCAAACTTGAAGCCATCCTTGTCGTCGAACGACTCGGCGCGAATCACTCCGCGGAATTTCGGAGTGAACATATAGGTGACGTAGCCGGCGACGCCGCTGTACTTCTGCTTGGTCGTGCCGCCACCGGCGTTCTCCTGGCTCACGCTCAGGACTTCCAAGCCGACGGACAGAGGATCGATGATGGTGTAGGACGCTACCGCGTTAATGCTGGTGCGAGTGCCATTTGTCGTGGCACTCGTGACTTCCTGACCGCTATAACCGGACAAGGTGATCGACAGCGGCTTGATCGGGTTGAGCGTCGCGCCGAGCTCCACAGTCTTGCCCTTGTTCGCGTCCGTGAGCTGATCCCAGCCGTTGTTGACGCCCGCAATCAGGCTGACTGTGTCGCTCACTGCCCAGGTCGCGCGCACACCTGTGTGGGTGAACGGTATGGCACCGAACAAGATCGAGCGGGACGCGTTGGGATTGGTCGGACTCCAGATTACTTCACTCCCTTGAAGCGTGACGAACTTGCCGGCGATCAAAGTAAGCGGGCCGCCTGCGTACTGCAAAAAGGCTTGGGTAACGTCGAACATCGAAGTAGCGCTTGCTGGGGTCGGTGGCGTCGTCACCCCTTCAGGGAAGGAGTGAATGACCTGCGCGTCTTTGCCAACGGTGAGGTTGACCAGTCCTCCAAAGCCCTCTTTCGGTTGTTTGGCGACTTGCAGGCCGAACTGACGCAGCGCGAACGAATTGTTCTCCTGGTCGAACACGCGGGTGCTGAACGCGGCTTGGTTCCTGTCCGAGTGCGTATATCCGGCATCAATATACCCGCTCACGCTGATCCCCGACGCCTCGAGAACCTTGTCGAGAGTCGGAACCGGGGCGGGTTTGGCTTGGGCGAGCACGGTGGCCGGGGCTGCGAACAGCGCAGAAACGGCGGAAGCAAGAAAAAGTTTTTTCATTGTTGGACCTTTCGTTGGGTGAGTAGACCAAGACCCTTCAGCATGGCCCGTGCCAGATTTTTTATTTCTTTCTATCAATGGCTTGGTCCATTAGACGCCCTACTGCGGAAACCTTCCGGCACCAGGATGATGCGCAATCCAATCGCGACGCACTGATCCTGTGCGGTCGGCCGGAACGGGGGCGAGGCGTTAGATCACCATGCTAGACTCGACCGACGACGCAAGCGCGATGCCCCAGACCCGAATACTCGATGACCTGAGCGCGAGGATCAGCGAATTCCTCGCCGCGAGCCCTGCCAAGGATGTGGAGAAGAACCTGCAGGCGCTGCTTTCGGCTGCGTTCGCCAAGCTCGATCTGGCAACGCGCGCAGAGCTCGACATCCAGGCAAAGGTACTCGCGCGCGCGCGCGATAAACTCTCCGAGCTGGAAGCGCGCGTCGCCGAACTCGAGTCGAGGTTGACCCGCAAGTAGTTCGCGATGTCCCTCGCGGTGCTCCACAGCCGTGCGCTCTCGGGACTTGACGCGCCCGAAGTCACCGTGGAGGTGCATCTGGCGAACGGCCTGCCCTCTTTCACCATCGTCGGTCTCCCGGACACCGAAGTGAAGGAAAGCCGCGACCGGGTGCGCGCCGCGCTCGTGAACTCGCGCTTCGAATTTCCGGCGCGGCGGATCACGGTCAACCTTGCTCCCGCGGAGCTCCCCAAGGAGAGCGGCCGGTTCGATTTGCCCATTGCGCTCGGCATCCTCGCCGCCTCGCACCAGCTCCAAGGCGACGGGTTCTCGAAATACGAATTCGCCGGGGAGCTCTCGCTGACGGGCGAGCTGCGTCCGGTGCGCGGGGCCCTCGCGATGACCTGGCGCGCCGCGCGCGATGGTCGTGCATTCGTCCTGCCGTCGGTGAGTGCCGACGAAGCGGCCCTGGTCGGGGAAGCCAGCATTTATCAGGCGGGATCGCTCCTCGATGTCTGCGCTCATCTGGCCGGCCGGCAGCTCCTGTCGCGGCCGGCGGCGCGACCGATCGTCATCCCGCCGAACTATCCTGATCTCGCGGAAGTGAAAGGGCAGGCGCAAACGAAGCGCGCACTCGAAGTCGCTGCCGCAGGAGGCCACAGCGTGCTTATGGTCGGCGCCCCTGGAACGGGAAAGTCGATGCTCGCGGCGCGTTTCGCGGGATTGCTGCCGCCGATGAGCGGCGAGGAAGCGCTCGAATCTGCAGCGCTCGCCTCGCTCGGCTCGGGTGGCTTTCGCCTGGAAACGTGGAAACAGCGCCCGTTCCGCGCTCCGCACCATTCGGCTTCGACCGTCGCGCTGGTCGGCGGGGGCAGCGACCCGCGCCCCGGCGAAATATCGCTGGCGCACAACGGCGTGCTGTTTCTGGACGAGTTGCCGGAATTCGACCGCAAGGTGCTCGAAGCCCTGCGCGAACCGCTCGAATCCGGCCGGATCGCGATTTCGCGCGCCGCGCGCCAGGCCGAGTATCCGGCGCGTTTCCAACTGATCGGTGCGATGAACCCTTGCCCTTGCGGGTATCTGGGACATTTCAGCGGCAGATGCCGCTGCACGCCCGATCAGGTGACGCGCTACCGTCACAAGCTTTCAGGGCCGCTCCTCGATCGCATCGACATCCAGATCGAGGTGCCCGCCGTGCGCGAAGACGAACTCGTTGACGCCGGTCGCGGCGAGCAGTCTGCGCGGGTGCGGGAACGCGTGGAACGGGCGCACGAGCGACAACTCCTGCGCCAGGGCAAGACCAACACCCGGCTGGGTCCGCGCGAAATCGAGCGCTTCTGCACGGCAGAAGAGAAAGCCGGCGCGCTGCTGAGACAGGCCATCGGCAAGCTCCATCTCTCGGCGCGCGCTTACCACCGGGTGCTCAAGCTCTCCCGCACCATAGCCGACCTCGCCGGCGAAGCGACGATAGCCGTCACCCACGTCGCCGAAGCGATCCAGTACCGGCGTCTCGAGCGTTCCTTCTAGTTTTTCCTGCTCAGGGGTGTCCGGCATTGAGCCCGGGTAGCGACCATTCCTTGACGGGCATCGGCCCGGTGATCGGCTTTCCGAGCGAGGGTGCCTCAAGCGCGTATAAACCCGTGTCGGTTCCGATCCAGATTATCTTTCGATCCCATTCGATGAACACGTTGTCGACGGTGCGGTTGTAGCTGTTCCACTTGTCGAGCTCTCCGCCCTGCGGCGGGATGAAGTACGCCACGATGCGCGGGTTCTTCGGGTCGCGAATGTCGTAACACTGCACGCCCGCGTTGAAGTGCGCGTAGCAGGTGAAATTGGGATCGGGTCTCCCGGGGGCCTTGATGTGCGGCGGGTTGTGCGGGCCGAAACGCCCGCGCTTGTCGCAGAAGGTCTTATAAGGCGCTTCCTGCGGCGGCATCGGAACGGGCAGCCGCGAAATCGCCTTCGGCGCGGCCGGGTCGTGCACGTCGACGATCCACGACGGAACATAAGTCTCGTTGCAATCGGGGCTCAGCGTTTCCGGATTGGTGATGACGAAGCCGCGGTCCAGCCGCGCCACGTCGATCGTGTGAAAAGCGATCACCGTGCCGCGCGTGTACTTGTAGTCGGGCATGAAGCGGCCGACGAGCTTCGGGTTGCGGATGTCCGAGAGGTCGTGGATCAGCATGCCGAACGAACCGTAGGCGCTGTAGCCGAGCTTGCCGCCGTCCTCCACTTTTGTTGGCACGTACATCGGACCGTGCAGGCTGGTGAAGGAGACCTTGTCGCCGTATTCGCGCCAGGCCTTGTATTGCGCTTCCTCACCGGTGCGCTGCCCCGGCACCCACCACATCGCGACCTGCTTGGGGTTCGCGGGATCGGACACATCCACCACCATGATCCCGTTGCCGTGCCAGCGAATCGGGCTCTCCATGTGGGTGAAGCTGTCATCGGGCGCGGTGTCGAGGTAGGCATAGTCGCCGCCGTCGTAATAGTTGCGGTGCGTTCCCGAGCCGGTCTGGACCTTGCGCTTGGGATCGCCGCCGTCGGTGGAGAACTCCGAGAGCAAGCCTATATTGGTGGGATCGGTCGCATCCCAGATGCGGATGCCGCGCAGACCCTGGCCCTGCTTGGTCTTATCGATCAAGCTCGGGTCATCGTACTTGCCGTTGGGGGCCGTCGCCGTGGTCGAAGTGATCGGCGAGGATGCCCCGGTGATCAGGATCCACTTGCCGAGTTTCTTGTTGAACGCGACCTGAAGCTGCGAGCCTCTGAACCCTCCGTGTTTCACGAGCTTCGGCGCCCGCGGGTCGCTGACATCGATCACGTCGCCGTTCTGCAGGATGAAGCGGCGCGAGCCGATCGCCATCATCTGCAACTTGTGGCCGCGCTCCTCCCCGAGCTGGAACACGCCGAGCACGCGCATGTTCTTGGCGTAGCCGTTGCGGTCGAGATAGTCGAGGCTTCCCTTGTGAGGGTGCGGATGCTGGTTTGCAAAGGCGCTGCCGGACAGGGCGGCGAGCGCGAGCGCGGCGACGCTGACGCTGACGCTGACGCGAACAAGGGTGCTGCGCTTGAGAGCGATCATGGAATTCTCCCCAAGAGACCGATGCTAGCCACGGAAACCCGACAAATCCACAGGCTTATCGAAAGCGCTCCTTGCGAACTGCAGAAATCGCTCTGCGCGCGCCGCGTCCCAGCCGCCGTACCGGGCATTGGAGCGGAACTTGCGCTCGATCTCTTCGCGCGTGAGCGGCTCATGCACGCCGCCGCGGATATGCGGCTGACGGTCCTCGAATACACGCCCATCCCGTAGTGTCATTTTTACATGACCCGTGTACGCCTTCGGATACGGATTATTCGGATCGACGACGTAACGCACTTTGGAAGCGAGAGCGAGAATGCGCGGGTCGCGCACCGTTTTTTCTGAAAAGGCCTCGAACCCGGCGCCCCCGGTCACGAAGGCAACCGCGATATTGAACGGCGTGCTGAATTTCGCGGCATAGTCGTTTGCCGGCCGGTGCTTGGATGGGAGCGGCTCCCACAGCCGGTGCACGTAGCCTTCGGCCGTCTCGCACAAGACCTCGACGACCTCTTCGGCGACGAAACCTTTCTTCGCCAGCCGCAGCGCGCAATCGATGTAGGGCTGATTCATGGTGCCGGTCGCATAGGGTTTGAAGGTGAGGCCTTCCATCAGCCATTGCCTGGCGAAATCGCGCGTGAGGGCGTCGAAATCGCCTTCCCGGGTCCGAGCGAATCCGAAGAAGAACCCGTGCGGTCCCTCGAACACGGTACGTGGCCCGAGGAATCCTTCGCGCCCGATGCGCGCCGCGTGCAGCCCGACTCGCGCCGCCCATCCCGCGTGCAGCCGTTTGGTCCAGGCTCCTTCGGCGAGATATTCGATGATCCCCCCTGCCATGCTGCCCGCTACGCCGAGCGCGTCGACCGTTTGCTTGCGATCGAGCCCGAGCGCAACCGACACGCCGAGCGTCGCCGCCATCGCTCCGAGCACGCTCGTGGGATGAAATCCCGCTTTGTGGATGAGTTTCGGCGCGACGAGGCTCAACCGGCACATCGTTTCCACGCCTGTGGCGATTCCAAGAAGCGCAGCCCGTCCATTGCGCTCGAACCGTTCGCACGCGGCGAGCACCGCCGGGACGATGACTGCCCCGCTGTGCACCGGGCCGCCTTCGAACGTGTCGTCGAAGTCTTCGCCGTGGGCGGCCGTGCCGCTGATCATCGCGGCGTCCTCGGCGCGAAAGCTGCCCGCATGGGATTTCATCCCACGAGCGTGCTCGGAGCGATGGCGGCGACGCAAAGGCCGCCGACGTCGACGAGCAGGTCTTCGCAACGCAGCCTGACTTCGGCGGGAACGCCCCTTGGGGACAGCGATGAAGTCGCGGCTACGAGTCGTTCCGCGACAGACTGGATGCCGGCGGGAGCGTTCATCCGCAGGATTCAACGCACCGTCTTGACGCCGGCGTCCTTGAGGATCTCGCGCATCCGGTCCGTGAACTCGTCATAGAATTTCGCGAGTTCCGCCGCATTCTGATATCCGTCCTCGAACTGGTTGTCCTCGATGTACTTCCGCCAGGAGGGCGTACGCGTCAATCTGCGGAAAAAATCCTGCCAGAACTCGACGTTTTCCTTCGGAATTCCCGGCGGCGCAACCACTCCGCGGACCTGCGGCACGACCGGCACATCGAAGCCGGCCTCCTTGAGCGTCGGGACTTCGGGAAATT
>VBCT01000135.1 GCA_005882235.1 Betaproteobacteria bacterium | reverse complement strand
ACCGCGACCAGGCGATCCGGCGGATGCGCATCGCGCTCTCCGAAATGGCAATCGAGGGCATCCAGACCAATATCCCGCTGCATCAGGAACTCCTGCTCGATAACCGCGTGATAAAAGGAGGGGTGAACATACACTATCTCGAGCAGAAGCTCGCCCAGCAAAAGAAGCGCGATGCGGCAAGGTAGAGGGTCGAACGCGTGACGTTTGCCGCGCTCGTCCTCGTAGTGAAAGCGGAGGAGGTTGACCCCCTATCCGACGCGCTGCTCGCTGCAGGCGCGCTGTCAGTCAGCTGCGAGGACGGCAGAGTGGAGCCTGCAGCGGAAACGCCACACTTTGATGAATCGGGCGAGTCCGTGTCCTGGGCCCGGGTGAAACTCACCGCGTTGTGCAAAGTCCAACCCGAGCCCGAACAATTACTCCTGCGCGCGTGCGATCTAGCCGGTATCGCAGTACCGATTCATGAGGTCCGTGGCGTTCCCGACGAGGATTGGGTCGCGAAATCGAGGGAACAGTTTGGGCCGATCCGGGTTTCGGAGCACTTGTGGATCGTGCCGACTTGGCGCGCGCCGCCGGAGCCCGATGCGGTCAACCTTGTGCTCGATCCTGGACTCGCGTTCGGTACCGGCGCCCACCCGAGCACGCTCCTGTGCCTGCAGTGGCTCGAGCGCAACATTGGCGGCGGGGAGACGGTTCTCGACTACGGCTGCGGTTCCGGTATATTGACGATCGCTGCCCTAAAGCTCGGCGCACGCCGCGCAGTCGGCGTGGACATCGATCCGGACGCCGTGCGGACGGCCCGGGCCAACGCTCGGCGCAACGATGTTGCCGGCGAATTCCTCGAAGGTTGCGCGCCGCTTACATTTACCGCAGACGTCGTGATCGCCAATATCCTCGCCAATCCCTTGAAGGTGCTCGCTCCGATGCTCGCATCACGATGCAGGCACGGCGGACAGATTGCGCTCTCGGGAATACTGTCGGATCAGGCAAGCGAAGTCGAGAGCTGTTACTCACCCTGGATCGTGTTCGCACCGCCTGCCGAGGCAGAGGGCTGGGTGTGCCTCTCGGGGGTAAAGCTGTGAGCATGATCACGCGCTGCCCGGCTTGCGCTACCGCGTTTCGCGTGACCGAGCCACAGCTTCGTGCGCGTGCGGGCCAAGTCCGCTGTGGGCGTTGCGGGGCTCTTTTCGATGCGCTTTCTGCGCTGAGCCCTGATCCTGCTAGCCGCCCCGGCCGGGAGGACGCGCAAGGTCCCCCGATCTCAGCCAGCATGGCGCTTCTGCTCGACACCGAGAGGGATGTGTCATTCGATTTCGGGCCGCACTCGAGGCCCCGTTCAAGCCGGCTGTGGTGGCTGGCGAGCGCGTTTCTACTGCTCGCTCTTGCGCTGCAAGGGGCTTATCAGTACCGGGGCGAGATCGCAGTGCTCTTTCCCGAGGCGAAGCCTCTCGTCCAGCGCATCTGCGCCGAGTTCGGGTGCGACGTGCCGCTACCGCGCCGAGCGGAGTTGCTGAGTATTGAGTCTTCCGACCTGCAGGCAGACTCCGCCCATCCCAGCGTAATGGTGCTGACGGCAACGCTTCGGAACCGTGCGGGCTTCATCCAGGCGTTCCCCGCTTTGGAGCTAAGCCTCACCAGCACCCAGGGCGAGACCGTCGCCCGGCGCGTATTGACACCCAAGGACTACGCACCCCAGAGCACGCGATCGGAGCCCGGCTTCGCTGCCGGGAGCGAGCTGCAGATTCGGGTCTACATCGAAGCCGCGGCACTCAAGCCTATGGGCTATCGGCTCTACTTGTTTTACTCGTAGGAAATCCCATGCGCACTCTGATCTGCGGCTCGATCGCGTACGACAACATCATGGTGTTCCGCGGCCGTTTCCGGGAGCACATCCTTCCCGAACAGATCCACATATTGAACGTTGCGTTCCTCGTTCCCGAGCTGCGCCGCGAGTTCGGAGGTTGCGCCGGCAACATCGCCTATAACCTGAAGCTCCTGGGTTCTGACCCGCTGGTCATGGGTACGGTAGGAGACGATTCCTTGCTGTATTTTGAGCGGCTCGAGCGGCTCGGCATCAAGCTGGATTTCGTGCGCCAAGTGCCCAATACCCTCACCGCACAGGCATTTATTACGACCGACCTCGACGCCAATCAGATCACCGCCTTTCATCCCGGGGCGATGAATCACTCGCATCAGAACAACATTACGGGGGAGTTGGACGTGGACCTCGCGATCATCGCGCCCGATGGACGCGAAGGCATGCTGCAGCACGCGCGCGAGCTTGCCGGGCTCGGCGTTCCGTTCATGTTCGACCCCGGCCAGGGACTGCCGATGTTTTCCGGTGAGGAGCTGCTCGCGTTCGTGGAACAAGCGAGCTACGTGGCCGTCAACGATTACGAAGGCCGAATGCTCGAGGAGCGGACCGGCCGCAAGCTCGGGGATATGGCGCAAAAGCTCAAGGCGCTCATTCTCACCCGGGGCGCCGAGGGGTCTATCATCTACGCCAACGGCCAACGGATCGAGATCCCTTGCGTTAAGGCAGCCGAAGTGGTGGATCCCACGGGTTGTGGCGATGCGTATCGCGCCGGTCTTCTTTACGGTCTTGCCGCGGGCTTCGACTGGCCGAAGACCGGCAGGCTCGCAGCCTTGATGGGCTCAATCAAGATCGCAGCGCGCGGTGGCCAGAATCATTCCATGAGCCTCGATGAAATCAAGAACCTGTTCCGCCGAAATTTCGGGTCCGACATTTGACGACCGGCGCCGGTCCCGCCCCGGCAGCCAGTAGAATGCCGCCTGGTTTCACTAGAGGACCACTCGACCGATGGCGGCCAACCGCACTCCGGTTCCGCTGCGCCTATTCCGACTGGCAAGGCTCGCGCTTCATCTGGTGCGCGGCCTCGCCATTGCGAGGCTGCGCTACCCGAGACTTTCCGAAGCGCAACGGCAAGCGCAAAAGCGCCGTTGGTCGAGAACGCTGCTCTCCATCCTCTCCGTGTCTGTGCGCGAAAAGAACGCACCGAAAGAACTCCCCGGCTGCTGCATGCTGGTGCTCAACCACATCTCCTGGCTCGACATCTTCGTCATCGACGCGAGATTCCCTGCGACTTTCATCGCAAAATCGGAGGTCCGCAGCTGGCCCGTGGTAGGTTGGTTGTGCACGCTGGTCGGCACCCTGTACATCGAGCGCGGCAAGCGCTCCGAGGCGCGACGCGCACGCCAGATAATTGCTGCTGAACTCAGGCGCGGCACACTGGTCGCAGTCTGTCCCGAGGGAGTCACGACCTTCGGGCGAAGCCTCGAGCGCTTTCACTCTGCGCTATTCCAGCCGGCGCTGGACGCCTCGGCCACGCTGCAGCCGGTGGCGCTGCGCTATCTCGATGCCGCCGGCCGGCACACCGACGCCGCCGGCTATGTCGGCGATACCTCGCTCCTCGAATCGATCTGGACCATCGTCTCGACGCGCCACATGGTCGCAGAGTTCAATCTTCTCGCGCCGATTTCCGTACACTCACAGACGCGGCGCTCGCTCGCAGAGAAAGCGGAGACCGCTATCGCCCGGGCCCTGGGCGTGCCCGGACCGCAGGGGATTTCACGCGCGCGGAATCCCTCGCGCAAGGCACCTGGTACAAGCGCCGATCCTCCAGGCGAACCGCACTGAGCTTTCCGCCCCAGACGCAGCCCGAGTCGAGGGCGAGAAGGTTGGGCGCCATGCGCAAGCCGAGCGCCGACCAGTGCCCGCACACCACGGTGTGATCAACGCTTTTCCTGCCCGGCACCTCGAACCACGGAAGGTAGCCTGCGGGAGCTTCGGCCGTCTCGCCTTTCGCGTGGAACTCCATGACGCCTTCAGGAGTGCAAAAACGCAGACGGGTCATCGCGTTGACGATGACGCGCAGCCGGTCGATCCCGCGTAGCTTGTCGTTCCAGCGATCCGGGCGCGAGCCGTAGAGTTGCGCGAGAAATTCCTTGTGCCTGGGTCCGCGCAGTTCCGTCTCGACTTCTCCGGCAAGCGCCATCGCCGTGGCGACGTCCCATTGCGGCAGGAGCCCCGCGTGGACCAGAGCGTGGTTTGCGGCGACGTGCGCCATCGGCCGGTGCCGCAGCCAGTCGAGCAAGCCGTCGCGGTCGGGCGCGGCGATCACGTCCCCTAGCGTGTCGTCTTCGCGAGCCGTGACGGAACCCTGGGCCAGCGCCAGCAAATGCAGATCGTGGTTGCCAAGAACGCTCACCGCGCCATCACCCAGATCACGCACGAAGCGCAGTGTGGCGAGCGAGGCCGGGCCGCGGTTGACGAGGTCGCCCACGAACCACAAGCGATCTTTCGCGCGATCGAACCCGAATGCGCCGAGCAGCGCCTGCAGTTCTTCGAAACTGCCCTGAACGTCGCCGATCGCGTAGGTAGCCATAGCAGCCGTCAAGACCGCGCCTCGAGATGTAATAGAATGGCGCCGCTCAACCTTTTACTGAGACTGTCATGGCTGAGAAGTTTTCCAAATCGATCCTAAGCAACCTAAAAAAGATGTTGCATCGCGCTCCCGAAAAGCCCTCCGGGCAGGCTTCGAGGAAGCCCTCCGCATCGAAGGAGGGTGCCCGGAAGCGCGCGTCTCCGCCGTCTTCAGTGGAGCCAGCCCCCGACACTCCGGAAGCCGCGGAAGCGAAGCCGGACAAGAAGAAACCCAAGAATCAACCGTGGTACCGGCACCGCCAGCGCTGGTAGCGGGTGCGGGCCTGCCGTGGACCACGCGGCCGGTGCGTCTCAAACGGACTCGAAGGCCTTGTCCTTGAGCGAAGCGGCGAATCCGTGGAAGACCTCGTGCACCTTGCCCCAGCTCTTCAGCGCTTTCATTCGACCCAGCCAGCGGCTGACGTTCGGATACGCCGAGTAGTTGCAACGCAGGATCTCGCCGAGAGCGACGAACGGACCGCCGAAATAGTCCGCGATCGTGATCTGCTCGCCGCACAGGTATTTCTTCTTCGTCCCGAGCAGGCTTTCATCGAGAACCTTCAGCCACCCTCGAGCCTTTTCCTTGCCCCAGGCGATCGTGCCCGCGTGCGCCTCGTCGCTGCGCCGCTTGTGGTTCGGGAAGATCTGCGGGTAGACCAGCCCGTAGGCGAATTCGCGGCAGACCTGCGTATTGATCCAGTCCATCATTTCGTTCACCTTCGCCCGCGCTCGCAGCTCCTTCGGGTACGCTGAAGACCCGGTCTTCTCGGCGAGGTACTTGAGAATCGCCGAACTCTCGGTCAGGCGGAAATCGCCGTCCTCCAGCACGGGCACCAGGCGGTTCGGGTTGATCGCCACATACTCCGGCTGGTAGTGCTCGCCCTTCAAGAGGTCCACGACGCGCAGCTCGCAATCGATGCCGTTCTCGGCGATGAACAGCCACACCGGGCGGCTGGTCGTGGATACGGGGTGATAGTAGAGTTTCATGCCGGTTTCTCCTTGCAGACGGTGGGCGTTACGCAGGAGCTCGTAATCATACCGCCAGCCGGCGAATGGCTGCGTCGGTCTCTCGCGCGAGCCGCGAGATGAACTGGGCGGCCGGCTGGCGGCGCGCCATCCGGAAATTCCGCGCGTCCCCCCCTGGCTGCCGCGCTGCGCAGCGGCCGCGTCAACGCGTTCTGGAACGGGAACGGAAGGACGGCGTCGGGGGCGGCATTGCGCTCGACTTCGGTCATGAACCGGTTGACGATGCCCCGCGCCGGGCGCCCGGAGAAGACGCGCGTGAGTCGCGTTTCGTGCTCGCGCGCCCTGAGGATCGCTTCCTTGTAGGCGTCCGGAACGCCGGATTCGTCGCAAACGAGAAAAGCCGTTCCCATCTGCACGGCCTGCGCACCCAGAGCGAGCGCCGCAGCGATGCCGCGACCGTCCATGATGCCGCCCGAGGCGATCACGGGGATGCGCACGGCGTCGACCACCTGGGGCACGAGGGAGATCGTTCCCACCATCGCCGCCTCGAATTCGGCGGCGAAACTCCCCCGATGACCGCCCGCCTCGGCGCCCTGTGTGACCACTGCATCAACGCCGGCTTTTTCGAGCGCTACCGCTTCATCGACGGTCGTCGCGGTACCGACCAGAAACATGCCGCGAGCCTTGACGGCTTCGATTGCGGTTGCGGGCAGAATGCCGAAGGTGAAGCTGAAAACCGACGCGCCGCCATCCAGCGCCGCAGCGAGCTGCTCGCCGAACGAGTCGGCGGCGAGAGCGGGCGCCTGCGGCGGCGGCAGCTCGAGCTCCGCGTAGAAGGGCGCGACGCATTCCAGAGCCCGGCGCGGATCTTTCGGCGCGTCGGGCACGGGTTGCGGCGCGAAGAGGCTGATTCCGAACGGCCGGGCGGTGCGCGTGCGCACCGCCCGTGCCGCCTCGAGAATCTGTTGCGGCGTCAGATAGGCCCCGCCGATGAACCCCAAGCCGCCGGCTTCACCGACGGCGGCGACCAGCTCCGGCGTGTCCCCGCCGCCCGCGAGCGGCGCCTGGATGACCGGATGGATCATTTTCAAACGCCGCATCAACTCGTTTTTCAATGGCACGGGCACCTCCGGACAAAGCTCGTCGCAAGCGGCTAAGTTAAGTTGACTCAACCATCCCGGCAAATGAATAATAATGAACGATTCGTTCTCGATTGGAGAAGCATGGATTTTGCCGCCCTGCAGGTGTTCAAGGCCGTTGTCGACGAGGGCGGTATCAGCCCGGCCGCACGGAAACTGCATCGAGTGCAGTCCAATGTGAGCACGCGGATTCAGCAATTGGAGGCTTCGCTCGGAACGCCGCTGTTCGTGAGAGAAAAACGCCGCCTGTTTCTTTCTCCTGCGGGGGAGCTGTTTCTCGGCTACGTGGATCAGCTTCTGAAAATCTCCGAGCAGGCGCGAAGCGCCGTACGCGGCGATGCGCCGCGCGGGGTGCTGCGCATCGGCACGCTGGAGAGCACCGCGGCGAGCCGCCTGCCACCGCTCCTGTCCCGTTACCACCAGAGATACCCGGCAGTACGGGTGGAGCTTGCGACGGGCACGACCGACTCGCTGGTGGAGGCGGTGCTCGGCCGCAAGCTGGAAGCGGCCTTTGTCGCCGAGTGCGACTCAGCGGCCCAGGTAGAATCCATCCCGGTGTTCCTCGAGGAATTGGTCGTGGTCGCGCCGCGCTCGCATGCGAGGATCCGGCGAGCGCAGGACGTGCGTACGGATACCATGATCGCGTTTCCCTCGGGGTGCGCGTACCGGCGCCGCCTTCAAGCCTGGCTCGCAGGGGGCGGAATCGCACCGAGCAGAGTCCTGGAGCTGAGCTCCTACCACGCCATAATCGCTTGTGTCGCCTCCGGCACCGGCATCGCGCTCGCACCACGATCAGTGTTGGAGACGATCCGCGGAGCTCGAGACGTTTCGGTCTACCGGCTGGCGACGAGTCAACGCAAGGTGACCACGTCCTTTGTGTGGCG
Source organism: Betaproteobacteria bacterium (assembly GCA_005882235.1). GTDB lineage: Bacteria > Pseudomonadota > Gammaproteobacteria > Burkholderiales > SG8-39 > VBDM01. Next base: position 5,154 of record VBCT01000135.1, on the reverse strand, counting down.
CCGGGGCGAAGCGTCCTCTCCCTTGCGGGCTTTTCGCGACCAACTCGCCGATTTCAGGAAAGCACGAAATTTTCGAGTCGCGGCGTCGCTTGCCTGATCGGAGGGAACGTGCGGGGGAGAACATCGAAAACGCGTCCTGTCGAGGTCATCGACTGGCCCGCGGCGATTCATAGCGCGCTCAAATCGCAGCGCGTGCGGCAGGTGTCCTACGTGCCCGATGCGGGCCACAAGCGCCTGATCGAGCTCTGCCACGCGGACCAGAGCATGACGGTCGTTCCGCTCACCACCGAGGAGGAAGGCATCGGCCTCGCGGCGGGCGCCTGGCTTGGCGGAGAGCGCGCCGCGCTTCTCATGCAGTCGAGCGGGGTAGGCAATTGCGCGAACGCGCTTACCCTCGCTGCGACCTGCGCCTTTCCCCTGCTGATGCTGGTCACCATGCGCGGCGAGGCGGGCGAGCGCAATCCCTGGCAGGTTCCCATGGGTCAGGCGACGCCGGAAGCGCTGCGCCTGAGTGGCGTGCGCACGCTGCGCCTGGGGCGCGCCGAAGAGGCGAGCGCGGTTGCAAATAGTGCGGCGAAGGTCGCTTTCGAAGAACAAAGCGCAGTGGCGCTCCTTATCTCGCAGCAGCTGATCGGCGTGAAATCCTTCGAGGAAAAACGGTGAAGGCGCTCAATCGCCGCGAGGTCGTGGCTTCGCTGCTGAAGCGGCGCGACGGGCTGCTGGTCGTCGCCGGACTCGGCGCCCCGGCTTGGGATTGTGCCGCTGCGGGCGATCATCCGTTCACTTTTCCTCTATGGGGCGCGATGGGGTCGGCGTGCATGATCGGTCTGGGCCTTGCGCTCGCGCAGCCCGGGCGACGCGTACTCGTCGTCACCGGGGATGGCGAGATGCTGATGGGTTTGGGGAGCCTCGCCACCATCGGTGCGCAGCGCCCGGGCAACCTCGCGGTCGTGGTGCTCGACAACGAGCGCTACGGGGAAACCGGCATGCAAAAAACGCATACGGCTTACGGAACCGATCTCGCTGCGGTCGCCCGCGCGTGCGGGTTTGCCACCGCCCGAATCATCCGAAGAAACGCCGAAGTTTCGGACGTGCGCTCGGGAATCTACCGGGGCAAGGGTCCGCTTTTCTTTCAGGTAAAGGTCAAGGCCGACGCACTGCCGCTCGTCCTGCCGCCGCGGGACGGTGCCGATCTGAAGCATCGATTCCGCGAAGCGCTGCTCGGAGCGCAGTAGCGGTTTTTCACTGTTCCATCGCGCTCGCGGCAAACGCCTCTTCGAGCGCGATCGGCCGCGAAGTCAGCCCCTGTTCGTGCGAATAGCTCGCGGCGGTTTCGAGCACCTTGCGGTTGGCTTTGATGCCGTGCTGCACGAGCTGCACGGCCAGCGCGTCCTTCGCTTCGCCCGATAACAGTCCTGCCGCGCGGTGATACTCGGCGTGCTCCAGGCGCTCGCGGTTCGCGATTTCATTCGCGCGCTCGAACGCCTTGTAGAGATTCAGGACGATCCAGGGGTGCTTTTCCAGGATTTCCTTACGGATCACCATTCCGTGGTTGATCGGAAAGATGCCGGTCTTGCGGTAGTAGCGGACACCTTCGGCCAGCGGATCGGGAAAGAGCGGCTTGATCGCCGGGTGGTTCCACAGGTCCGCCGTGCTCCGGTCGACGAGGTTGGGATTCACGATGTAGTGGATCGCCGCCTCGAGTTCTCCCGAGAGCATCATCGATCCGATGTTTTTCTCCGGCGGGATCTGGTTGATCGTCACCCCGGGCGGCGGCGAGAAGCCGATCGCGCCGCGGTGGCTGTGCGACGGAGTGCGCTCCATCCAGAACTGCATGTCCTTCGGTGCAACGCCGAACTCATGCTCGAGCACGCCCCGCGTCCACAGCGCAGCGGTCTGCTGGTATTCAGGAACGCCGACACGCCGCCCCTTCAGATCGCCGGGCCGATCGATCCCGGAATCCCTTCTCACCAGGATCTCCGCATGGAAAAACTTTCTCGTCGTGAAAATCGGGAGACCGACCCAGCGGTCATCGCCCTTCGATCTCGCCATGATCAGCGAGGAAAACGACATCTCGGAGACGTCGAAATCGGCAAAGCGCAGCTGTCGCCAGAAGAGTTCCGACGGGTGCACGGCGCTCGGTATGAGCGTGATCCCGTCCGGCTTCACCCTACCGTCGAAAATCGGCCAGGTCCTTGGATTGGAAGCCATCGCGATGCTGATGGGAATGTTCATGGCCGTCCTTGACGAGGAGAGTGTACCGGGAAATTATCGCGCGGGAGCTGACACGAAGCCGGGCTCTGCCATAGAATGAAGGCGAGATTTCGCGGGAAATCCCCATGGCTGACCTGAGCAACTGGGCGTTTCCGCCCGAGATGCAGCCCAATGCCGAGGAGTTGCGCTTCGACCTGGAGGCAGCGCTCGACTCGATGGTGCTTTTACGCTCCGAGGTCCCGGAGGACGCCTTTACCGCCGGGATCCTGGGTACCGAGCGGATCGGCAACGGTGTCGTCATTCGCGACGATGGACTCGTGCTCACGATCGGCTATCTGATCACCGAAGCGACGACCATCTGGTTGAACACGAACAAGGGTGCGGCGGTCGCGGGTCATCCGCTTGCCTACGATCAGGCGACCGGCTTCGGATTGGTGCAGCCCCTTGGCAAGCTCGCCGTGCCGGCGCTCTCACGGGGCACTGCAGCTTCCTGCCGCGTCGGCGACGACGTCGTCCTCGCCGGTCACGGCGGCCGCAAGCATGCGCTCAAGGCCAAGCTCATCGCGAGGCGGGAGTTTGCCGGCTACTGGGAGTATGTACTGGATGAAGCGCTCTTCACCACCCCCGCGCATCCCCATTGGAGCGGCGCAGCGCTGATCAGCGTAAGCGGGCGGCTCCTCGGGATAGGCTCGCTCATGGTTCAGGAAGAATTGGGCGGCCGCACCGTGCAGGGCAACATGATCGTACCGATCGACTTGCTAGAGCCGATCCTCGAGGACCTGGTGAAGCTCGGCCGAGCACGGCGGCCCGCCCGCCCTTGGCTCGGCCTTTATGCGACGGAAGTCAAAGGGCATGTCGTGGTTTCGGGGCTCGCGGGCGGCGGGCCCGCGGAACGCGCCGGTGTACAGGTGGGCGACATCGTGATGGAGGTCGCGAGCGGACGGGTCAGCGGGCTCGCCGACCTGTTCCGGAAAATCTGGAGCACCGGCTCCGCAGGGGTCGAGGTTCCGATGACTCTGGTGCGCGAGGGCTCGGTATCCCGAGTTCGCGTGTCCTCGGCCGACCGTCAGGATCTTCTGAAGAAGCCCTCCTTGCACTGACTAGGCAACCTCAATCCTTCGAATCGGTCCAAAGATCGATGCGAGGTCCGTCCGGCCAAGCCCGTGCGCAGGCAAAGGAGCACCGTGCGATGGAGAACCAACAGCATGATCTGATGCGCCAACAAATGATCGCTGAGATCGTTGCCGATGCTGTATTCCTCACACCGCAGCTCGGCAAGTCCGCGTTCGCTTCCGGGGTGATCGAGGTGATGGGCAGGATCCCGCGCCACGAATTCGTGCCCCTGGAGTTACAGCCTTACGCCTATATAAATTCGCCATTGCCGGTCGGCTACGGCAAGACCATCTCGCAGCCTTTCATCGTCGCGCTGATGACCGATCTGCTTCAGCTGAAGCCGGACGACGTGACGCTCGAGGTCGGCGCGGGGGTAGGCTATCAGGCGGCAATCCTCTCGCAACTGGTGGATCAGGTCTACAGCATTGAGCTCATCGAGGAGCTCGCTCTTGATACCCGACGCAGGCTGCAGCGCCTCGGTTACGGCAACATCGAGATCGGCATCGGCAACGGTTACTATGGATGGAGCGAGCACGCGCCTTTCGACAAGATCGTGGTCACCGCCGCGCCCGACTTGATTCCGCCGCCGCTGCTTGCACAGCTCAAGCCCGGCGGCAAGATGGTGATCCCGACTGGAATTCCCGACAAGCAGCAATTGATGCTCGTGGAGAAATCCGCGGACGGAAAGCTCGCCACCCGGGAGGTGCTGCCGGTGCGCTTTTCCGAGCTCGAGGAAGGCAGCGACTTCGCCGGCGCGGCCTGACGCCTCCGGCGGCTGCCGGTCTCTACTTCTTGCGAAGCCCGTTGTAGACGATCTCGACGAAGGCCTCGGGCTTCCTGAACTTGCCCCACTCCTCGTCGAACTCGCGCAGCGGTTTCGCGTCGATCACCTGCTGCAGGGTCCTGCCCGATTTCACCATCGGCTCGATCTTGGAGATCGCCGTCGAGACCATCTTGCGGTATGCGAGCACGTCCTTCTTGGATGACACTCCGCCGTGGCCGGGGATCACCTTGGTGTTGTCGTCGATCATGGGCAGCATCTGGTCGACCGCGCGCAGCACGCCCTTGACCGAGCCGCCGCTCTCGACGTCGATGAAGGGATAGCGGTAGGCGGCGAAGACATCGCCCGAATGGATCACGTTCGCCCTGGTGAAGCGAACGAACGAGTCCCCGTCGGTATGCGCGGGCGGCAGGTGGATCGACGTGACGTCGTCGCCGTTGAGATGGAAGGTCGCAGACTGGCTGAAGCTGACGGCGGGCAAGGCCGCCTTCGGATAGGGCGCGTAATTCTGCTTGAGCAGCTGGATCGCGCCGCCGACCGACATCCTTTTGTAGACGTTGTCGTGCGCGATGATGACGACACCGGCCTTGCCCAGATTCTCGTTGCCCCCGACATGGTCGCCATGCCAGTGAGTGTTCATGAGAAAGCGGATCGGCTTGTCGGAGATCGCCTTCACCGCGGCCATGATCTTCGGCGTGAGCGGCGCGAACTGGTCGTCGATCAGGTAGACGCCGTCCTCTCCCGCCGAAACGCCGATGTTGCCGCCTTCGCCTTCCAGCATGTAGATGCCGGGGGCGACCTGGGTGGTCTTGATCTGTACGGCGTCGAAATTGCGCTGCTGCGCGAAAGCGCCGAAGCTCAGCGCCGCGGCCGCGAGTGCCACCATCGTTCTTCTCATGCTGCCTCCTTTTCGTCGTCCCAAGCCTTGTCCGGAAGGGGCAGCCCGGCTAGGTCCGCCGCGCTGAGCCTTCGATCCGGCTCGATATTCAACGTTTCGAGAATCAGCATCAGCTGGCGCGTGTGCTGCGCCGGATGCCAGGCGGTGC
>VBCT01000134.1 GCA_005882235.1 Betaproteobacteria bacterium | reverse complement strand
TGCTCGTTTGCCTGGTGATGTCCGGATGCGGGACGTTCTCGAGCAAGGGCGAGACGGAACTTGAATTCGGAATAAGAGCCTACGAGGACGGCGAGCACGCTTACGCCGCGAGACTGCTGCAGCTGAGCCTGGACGACGGCCTGCGCGGCACGTCCAACCGGGCGAACGCCCACAAATATCTCGCTTTTATCCATTGCGCCGCCGGCCGGATTCAGCAGTGCCACAACGAATTCCGCATGGTGCTGGAGGTCGATTCCTCATTCGAGCTCCGGGACGACGAGACCGGACACCCGATCTGGGGTCCCGCATTCCGCAGCGTGAAACCGAAGAAATAGCCGGACGATGACCGAACCCTGGCTGCTGGGCCGCTACGAGATCGTCGCCGAGCTGGGCAAAGGCGCGATGGGTGTAGTGTATCGCGCGAACGATCCCATGCTCAACCGCATTTTGGCGATCAAGACCATCAATACGGAGGAGGCCGGGCACGAGGGCATGGCGGAGTACGAGGCGCGCTTCTACACCGAGGCCAAGGCGGCGGGCAGCCTCAACCATCCGAACATCATCATCATTTACGACATCGGAAAGAGCGGGCACCTGGTGTACATGGCCATGGAGTACATCGAAGGCCGGGAGCTGCGCGACATGCTCGCCCAAGGGCAATCGCTGCCGGTCGTGCAGGCGGTCGACATCGCTGCCCAGGTCGGAGAGGGTCTCGCCTACGCCCACCAGCATCAGGTCGTGCATCGGGACATCAAGCCCGCCAACATCATGATCACGCCGGAAGGGCGGGCGAAAATCGCCGACTTCGGCATCGCCCGCATGCGCTCGAGCGAAACCCGCACCCAGACCGGCGTGATCATGGGGTCGCCCAAGTACATTTCGCCCGAACAGGTCGTGGGAAAGCGCGCCGATCATCGCTCGGACATCTTCTCGCTGGGGGTCATCCTCTACGAGTGCCTGACCGGGACCACCCCTTTCAACGGAGAAGGCCTGAGCGCGCTGATGTATCAGATCACCAACCACGATCCCGCACCGCCCAGCTCGGCCAATCAGCAAGTGCCGGTGATGCTCGACTACATCATCGCCAAGGTGCTCGCCAAGGCACCGGAGGCACGCTACCAGAGCGCGGCCGATTTTGCGAACGACCTGCGCGAGTGCAGGCAGCAGATGGAAACGGGTCAGCAAGGCGCGGGCCCCGCCCTCTTATCGACACGGCCGCCGATCCCGATAGTGCCGCAGAGCGCGGCGGCCCCGATTGCGCAGAATCCGGGAGCGGATGCGGGCGAGGAGGACGCGCCGGCGCCCTCGCCGACCAAGGGCATCTCGCGTGCGTTCGATTCGCAGGAAGCGACCCAGCGCCTGATGCGTCAGATCGGCGCGGACGGGACGACCGAGTTCGTTTCGACAAAATCCATTTCGGCGACGTCGATATCGCGCGACCGGGCCCTGCGCCCCGGCGAGCGGCCTTGGGGCCAGCGCGAAAACGTGATCATGGCGGCCACCGTAGGGGTGGCGGTCGTCATCGCGACGGTGATCGCTCTGGTCTGAACCCCGACCCGCAGCGCGCCCGACTCAGGCGCGAGGCGATAGAATGACGGCTTTTGAAAGTCAGCATGCGCCGCCGGCTGTTCGTCACCACCGCCCTGCCTTACGCGAACGGCCCGTTCCACATCGGCCACATCATGGAATACATCCAGGCGGACATCTGGGTGCGGTTCCAGCGCATGCAGGGCCACGAAGTGCACTTCATCGGTGCCGACGACGCGCACGGCGCCCCGATCATGCTCGCTGCGGAAAAGGCGGGGAAGTCGCCTGAGCAATTCATCGCGGAAATCGCAAAGGGGCGCAAGCAATACCTCGACGGGTTCCACATCGCGTTCGACAACTGGCACTCGACTCACTCGAAAGAAAATACCGAGCTCTCGCAGGACATCTACCGCAAGCTCGACAAGGCGGGACTCGTCTACAAGGAACCGATAGCGCAGCTCTTCGATCCGGTGAAAGGCATGTTCCTCGCCGATCGCTACATCAAGGGCGAGTGCCCGAACTGCGGAGCGAAGGATCAGTACGGAGACGCCTGCGAAAATTGCGGCACCGTCTATTCGCCCACGAAGCTGAAGAATCCGTATTCGACGCTCTCCGGCGCGAAGCCGGTACTGAAGTCTTCCGAGCACTACTTCTTCAAGCTCTCCGATACGAAGTGCAAGGAATTCCTGCGCGAGTGGACCAACGAGTCCGGCCGGCTCCAGCCACAAGTGGCGAACAAAGCGAAAGAGTGGCTCGAGGGCAAAGGCGACAAGACGCTCGCCGACTGGGACATCTCGCGCGACCCGCCTTATTTCGGAATCAGGATTCCCGGTATCAAGGAAGAGAAATATCTCTACGTGTGGCTCGACGCCCCGATCGGATACTTCGCGAGCCTGAAGAACTACTGCGACCGCAGGCGGATCGCCTTCGACGCGTTCGTGAAGCCCGGCGGCGGCACCGAGATGATCCACTTCATCGGCAAGGACATCATCTACTTCCACACCCTGTTCTGGCCGGCCATGCTCCAGTACTCCGGCTACAAGACGCCGGACCACGTCTACGTCCACGGCTTCATCACCGTCTCGGGCGACAAGATGTCGAAATCGCGCGGCACGGGGATCGACCCGTTGCGCTACCTCGAGCTCGGAATGAATCCGGAGTGGCTGCGGTATTACATTGCGGCGAAGTTGAATGCGAACGTGGAGGACATCGATTTCGATCCGGAGGATTTCCTCGCACGGGTCAACAGCGATCTCGTCGGGAAATACGTGAACATCGCGAGCCGCGCCGCAGGCTTCATAAGCCGGCATTTCAATGGAGAACTCCACCAATCACCCGACGTTCAAAGACTGGCGCAAGCGTTTGGGCAAACCCGTGATAACGGGCCGCTGATTCGCGATGCTTACGAGGCGCGCGAATTCGGCAAAGCGATACGCCTTGCGATGCAGGTTGCGGATACGATTAACCGGTACTTCGACGCCGCCAAACCTTGGGAGTTGGCGAAGAAAGATAGCCGCGAAAATCGGGAGGAGCTACACAAGGCATGTTCGGCCTGCGTGCGCGCATTCCAATATCTGACGATGTGGCTCAAGCCTGTACTTCCTGAATTGGCTGGCAAGGCAGAAACATTCCTAGGTTGTGGTTCACTTTCATGGACAGACGCCTTGCCGGATCTTCAAAGGATTGAGACCTACCAGCATTTGATGCATCGCGTCGATGAAAAACAACTCGACGCGCTGTTCGAACCACCGGAGAAATCCGCGATGACCACACCCTCACCCCAGCCCTCTCCCGCAGCAGCGGGAGAGGGAGTCATCTCCATCGACGACTTCAACAAGCTCGATCTCCGCATCGCGAAAATCGTCAAGGCCGAGCACGTCGACGGCGCGGACAAGCTCTTGAAGCTCACGCTCGACACCGGCAACGGGACGCGCACGGTATTCGCCGGCATCAAGTCGGCGTACGATCCGGCGAAGCTCGAAGGACGACTCACGGTGATGGTGGCGAATCTCGCGTCGCGCAAAATGAAATTCGGAGTTTCCGAAGGGATGGTGCTCGCCGCTTCCGGGGACGGGCCGGGCCTGTTCCTTCTTTCCCCCGACAGCGGCGCGCAACCGGGGATGAAGGTGAAGTAGGAATGGGCGTCCTGCCGTCACCGCTCGCAGGCTCGCTGCTCGTCGCAGGGGTCTGGCTTGTCGTGGCGGTCGCAGGACTGATTCCGGCCGGGAACGCTGCCATTGCCAGACGGTTCGCTTTTCCGCTGGGCGCGCTTGCGGGCGTCGCGCTCGCGGCATTGGGCCTCCAGACGGTGTGGCTGCCCCCGCAGACCATGACGCTGCCGCTCGGGCTGCCCGATCTGCCCTTCCATCTGCGCGTCGACCCGCTCGCGGGATTTTTCCTGATGCTGCTCGGCTCGGTCTCGGCCGGCATCTCCGTGTACGCCGCCGGCTACTTCCGTGAAGAGCGCTCGGGACGTCTCACGCTCATCAGCCTGCAGTACCACGTGTTCCTCGCGAGCATGGCCTTCGTGCTGCTCGCCGACGACGCGTATCTCTTCATGGTGGCCTGGGAAACGATGGCCTTGTCCTCGTATTTTCTGGTCATCACCGACCACCACCTGCCGGCGATCCGTCGCGCGGGGTTCCTGTATCTTCTGATCGCGCACCTTGGAGCGATTGCGATCTTGCTTTGCTTCGGCGTCCTGCACGGGGGCCGCGGCGACTACACGTTCGACGCATTGCGTGCCGCCCAGCTGCAGCCCGAGTGGGCGAGCGTGGCTTTCCTGCTCGCGTTTTTCGGCTTCGGCGCCAAGGCGGGGATGATTCCCCTTCACGCGTGGCTGCCCGAGGCGCACCCGGCCGCACCCTCACCGGTGTCGGCGCTGATGAGCGGCATCATGATCAAGACGGCGATCTACGGCATGGTCAGGGTGATCTTCGACCTCATTGGCGGAATGAGCGGCAATGTCCGCTGGGAATGGGGCATGGTCGTGCTCGTCGTCGGCGCGGGCACGACGCTCTTCGGCGTGCTCTACGCCCTGGTACAGCACGATTTGAAGCGCCTTCTCGCCTATCACTCGGTCGAGAACATCGGCATCATCCTGCTCGGACTCGGCATGGCCATGGTCTTCATCGGTTTCGGCCACCCGGCGGCCGGGGTGCTCGGCCTGATCGCCGCGCTCTACCACACGCTCAACCACGCAGTGTTCAAAGGCCTCTTGTTTCTCGGCGCGGGCTCGATCCTGCACTCCACGGGAATGCGCAATCTCAACGACATGGGCGGCCTGATCCGCGGCATGCCGAAGACCGCGTTCTATTTCCTGATCGGCGCGCTCGCCATCTCGGCGCTGCCCCCGCTCAACGGATTTGTTTCGGAGTGGCTGACCTTCCAGGCCGCGCTTCAGGCGACGGTCCTTCAGAACGGCGTCGTGCGCAGCCTCCTGCCCCTTTTCGCCGCGACGCTCGCCCTCGCGGGCGCGCTCACGGCGATGTGCTTCGTCAAGGTGTACGGGATTGCCTTTCTCGGCCGGCCGCGCGAGCCGGCCCATCGATCGCCTCTGCCCCACGCCGGCGACGCCGGCCCGATGGAACGCTACGGCATGGCCTGGCTTGCAGCGGGCTGCTTCGTGCTCGGGCTCTTCCCGACTTCCTTTCTCCTGATGCTGAACCGTGTCGGGGTCTCGCTGACCGGGCACGGCTTGTCCGACGATGCGCTCATCGGCTCGGGCTGGCTCTGGCTCGTGCCCACGGCGATGGGGCAGGCAAGCTATTCGCCGGTGATATTTTTCGTCGTAATCGTAGCCGTGACTCTGCTCGCGTTTCTGCTGGTGCGCCGCTTCTACCACGGCCGCGTGCGCTTCTCCGATCCCTGGGACTGCGGCTATCCCGAGCAGACCCCGCGCATGCAGGACACCGCGGATGCCTTCGGCCAGCCGATCCGCCACGTGTTCGGACCGATCTACCGCATGGACCGCCGGCTGCCCGGCCCCGAGGACACCGAGCCAAGGTATTCGCTCAAGGTCGATGACCGCCATTGGTACTGGCTCTACCTGCCCGTGGCGCGCGCAGCCGAATTCGTGTCCTCGAAGATCGCACTGCTGCAACAGGGCCGGATCAGCATCTACCTGCTCTATAGCTTCATCACCCTGATCGCGCTCTTGGTATTCGTGCGATGAGCAGCGCTCCGGGCATCGCCTTCCAGATTCTGCAGTCGGTGTTCGTCGTGCTCGCCGCGCCGCTCCTCGTGGGCTGGGTGAACCAGTGCCGCGCTTGGCTGCAGAACCGCTCGGCGCCTTCCCTCCTCCTGCCCTACTACACGCTCGCGAAGCTCTTTAACAAGGACGCGGTGTTCGCGCACGATGCATCGCCGATCTTCCGCTGGACGCCGTACGTCCTGTTCGGCTGCATGTGGCTCGCCGCGGGCATCGTTCCGGTGCTCGCGACGGGCCTCCCCTTCGCGCCCGCCGCGGACATCATCGCGCTGGTGGGCGTGTTCGCCCTCGCGCGCATGTTCTCGGCGCTCGCGGCGATGGACATCGGCACCTCCTTCGGTGGCTTGGGCGCGCGGCGCGAGATGCTGATCGGCTTTCTCGCCGAGCCCGCGATGCTGATGACGCTGTTTACCGCGGCATTCATCTCCGGCTCCACCCAGCTCACCACCATCGTCGATACCCTCGCGCACCGCGAGTTCGCCCTCTACCCGAGCCTCGCCTTCGCGGCGGTCGCTTTCCTCATGGTGCTCCTCGCGGAAAACGCTCGCATCCCGATCGACAACCCGACCACTCATCTCGAGCTCACCATGGTCCACGAGGCGCTGATCCTCGAGTACTCGGCGCGTCACTTGGCGCTGATCGAATGGGCGGTCGCGATCAAGCTCTTTGCCTACATGACCATCGGCATTGCCCTGTTCGCGCCCTGGGGAATCGCCGATGCCGGCGACTGGTCGGCGCTGCCGTACGCGTTTGCCGCGCTCGCGGGGAAGCTCGCGCTCGCCGGCGCGGGCCTCGCGCTGATCGAGACGCTGCTCGCGAAGCTGCGGCTGTTCCTCGCGCCGGAGTTCCTGTCGACCGCGTTCCTGCTCGCCGTGCTCGGCATGCTGACGCATTTCCTGGTGAAAGGCTGACGTGGGAATTCCGCTCCTCGCCCAGCTGGTCAACGTGCTTGCCGCGTTCCTTCTGCTGATCGCGTTCGCGATGCTGTCGCAGCGGCGCGTGCTGACGCTCATCAGGCTCCTCGCCTGGCAGGGCGCCGCGCTCGCCACCTCCACGGCCATCGTCGCGTGGTCGACCGGGCAGGATCACCTTTACATTTCGGTCGTGCTGACTGTGTTGTTCAAGGTCATACTCATTCCGTGGTTGCTGCACTGGCTGATCGACCGCCTGTTCGTGCGCTGGGACATCGAGACTCTGATCAATATTCCGACGACCATGCTGATCGGGATCGGCCTGGTGATATTCGCCTTTGCCCTGGCCACGCCTATTTC
>VBCT01000133.1 GCA_005882235.1 Betaproteobacteria bacterium | reverse complement strand
CTACGTCACGCCCGCGGAGATCCGCGAGAAGTACAAGGATTTGGCCGACCTGCTCGGAAAACAGCTCAAGACGACCGTCAGAGTCGTCCCGGTCGACCAGTACCCGGTCCTCAGGAAGGGGCTGGACGAGCAGCAGTACGACCTCGCGTTCGTGCACCCGGCTCATCATTCGCTCGTATCGTTGCGCGACGGCAAATATCGGCTGGTGGTGCTGACCAAGGGGTACACCGAATACAAGGCGCGTTTCTTCGTAAGCAAGGATGCGAAGATGAAGCAGCCGGAAGACATGAAGGGAAAACGTTTCGGAATGCCCGATCCGGATTCGATCACTGCGGTGATCACGCGCGCCACGATGCGCGATCTCGGCATCGATTCGAGCAAGGCGGACATTCGCACCACCCGATATCAGGACGCGGTGCCCTTCTTCGTTGAGAACGGATTCAGCGACGTGGGCGTGTCGGCTTCCGGCGCGGTGGTCAAGCAGTGGCAGGAAAAGGGCGGCGCGGTGCTCTACGAGTCGAAGGCCGTGCCGATCAAGCACATGATCGCCTCGACGAAAGTGAGGCCCACGGATCTGGAGAAGGTGCGCGCGGTGATGCTGGGCCTGGACAAGTCGGAGGCCGGCCAGAAGATCCTCGTGAAGGTCGGCTACAAGGGCTACGAGAGCGGCGACCTGCAGCAGCTCGCCGTGCTCACCAAGTGGCTCGGCTACTGAGCTGCTGGAAATAGAACGCAAAAACGGCGGCCTGGGCCGCCGTTCTTATTTCAGGAGTCTTCCGCCCTAATGCGTGGCCGTGTATCGCGCCCGCGCGCTCACTGCGGCGAGCAGCGAGGCGGCGAAGCGGCGGCTGTGCTTGACCAGGTTGAGAAACGCGTTGCGGTTGATCGCGAGCAGTTTGCAGTTGCTTTCCGCGACGGCGCTTGCGAGACGCGGCGTGCGATCGACCAGCGCCATTTCGCCGAACAGCTCCCCCGGGCCCACATTCTCCACCAGGTTGCCCCCGACGTGGATCGCCACTCTGCCCTTGAGGACCACGTACATCAGCACCCCGACCTGGCCTTCCCTCACGATGGTGGCCCCGGATTCGTAGCTGAGATAGGCGTCGGAACCGAGCGCACGCCCGAGATCTTCGATCAGGTCCTTGCGGAGCGGCGTGGATTTCCTCAACTGAGTTCCGGTCACGGGCGACCCGGGGCCGGCGAGCCGGCTGATGGATTCGCGCAGGCGGCCGATCATGACGCTCATCAGCATGAGAGCGAACTCCGGGTATCTCCCGAGGGCTGTCTGGAGCTGCCGGTTGTCGAGCCCGATGACGCGGCAAGCGGATTTCGTCACGGCTGTCCCGGAGCGCGGCCCCTGGTCGATCGAAGACATCTCGCCGAAGATCTGGCCCGGCCGGACCGTGGCCACGGGTTTGTCTCTCGAAAATATGCCGACTTCGCCGTCGAGGAGGAGGTACATGCGGTTCGGCATGAGCAGAAACGGAATGCCCTTCTGGTTTTCGGAGAAGATCTTCCTGCCCTTGGCGAAGCTCTTGGGTCTGCCGGCGAAGCGGAAAAACTCCATCGCCACCGAAGTGTTATAGGAGCTCGCGGGACTGCTCTCGCCGATCATCTTGTTCCTCGCAAAAGGGGGTCGCAGATCACCGCGCAGGGGCGGGAATACGCTCGGCCGGAACGGGCAATTATGCCCCCGGGCATGTCATCGGGGCGCGTTCATTTTTCACGCCGCGGAAAATTCCCGGCCTCCGCGACGACACTGTTGGATTGCCGGGCTCTGAGGGCACGATGTCCCGGGTCGTCCGCAAAGTCGGAAATCGGGGGAAAATAGGAGGTCGTCGACCAAAGGAACGAAATGCATACCCCGCACTTCCTTGGTGAGATCGCAACCGGTCTCGCGCTCACCGCAGCGGTGTCGGCCTCGCAGGGCGACTTGCCCCTGACGGCGCCGGTGCCTGGCGGGGTCGCGATCGTCTGCGTCGGGCGGGCCCCCGCCCCGGCTCCCCAGGTGGCGTTCGACGGCCAGCGCGTGCTGGTTGCGCGTGTGGGGGATGTCTGGCACGCCGTGGTCGGCTTGCCGCTCGCGTTGCGTCCCGGCGCGCACGAGCTCTCCGTGCTCGACGGCGAGAGAACCGCGCGCGCGATCCCCTTCAAAGTCGGCAAGCGCGCCTACGAAACCCAGCATGTGACGCTCGCCAACCGCCGTCAGGTCGAACCCGAACCCGAAGACCTCCGGCGGATCGCGCGAGAGCAGGAATCCCTTGCCCGGGCGTTCTCGACCTTCAGCGATGCCGCGCTGGACACCCTCGCTTTCGACTTGCCGTCGGAGGGGCGCGTCTCGGGCGAGTTCGGATTGAGGCGCTTCTTCAACGACGAGCCGCGGCAGCCCCACAGCGGCTTGGATATCGCGGCTCCGGAAGGAACGCCGATCGCCGCGCCCGCGGCGGGCACCGTGATCGAGATCGGCGATTATTTCTTCAACGGACTCACCGTGGTCCTCGACCACGGCCAAGGCCTGGTCACGATGTACAACCATCTGAGCCGCATCGATGTTGCGAAGGGCGCCCGTGTCGCGCGCGGCGCGAGAATCGGCGCGGTCGGCCGCACCGGCCGGGTGACCGGCCCGCATCTGCACTGGTCGGTCAGCCTCAACAACGCGCGCGTCGACCCCGCGCTTTTTCTTTCGAGCGAAGTCCGCAAGCAGGACTCATTGGGGCTGCGTCCCGCCGCGCTCGGTGGCGCGTCGGCGGAGTCCGCGCCGATTCAATGCAGTGAGTAGCCACTCAATGAACCTGCCAGGGGACCCCACGAGCACGACCGTTCTGGCTCCGTCGCGCCCCGATACCTTGTTCGTGGAGGCTGAGGGCGGGTTGCCCACCGAATTTCATCTGTTCACTCATTTCCAGCCCATTTTCAGTCTCGCCCATCGCCGGCCAGTGGGCTACGAGGGCCTGATCCGCGGGACCGATTTGAACGGAAAGGCCTATTTGGCGACGGAACTGCTGGCAAAGGCTCCGGCGGGGGTGCCGCGAATGCAGCTCGATCGCCAGTGCAGGGCCCTGCACGTGCGGAACTTCCGGCGGCTGGGCGATGAGGACAGCTGGCTCTTCCTGAACGTCGACCCGTACATCGCGGTCCAGGGTATTCGGTTCGGCTCATTTGCCCAGATGCTCGAGGAAAACGGACTGCCCGCGCACCGGGTGGCCGTAGAGCTGATCGAGACGCCGTTCGACGACGAGAAACGCCTGGTCGTCGCGGTCGAGCACTACCGCACGATCGGCTGCCTCATCGTGATCGACGATTTCGGCGCGGGGTACTCCAACTTCGACCGCATCTGGCGGCTGAAGCCGGACATCGTCAAGATCGACCGCGAAATGACGCGCCGCGTGACGGTCGAGCCGCTTGCGCGACGCATGTTCGCCGGGATCATCTCGGTGCTGCACGAGTCGGGCGCGCTCGTATGCGTGGAAGGAATCGAGACCGAAGCCGAGGCGCTTTGCGCGACCGACGCGGACGCCGACCTGATGCAGGGCAATTACTTCGCATTGCCGGCGGCGCAGCTGCAGCCCGAGCACGCCTGCGACGACCTGTTTGCGGGGCTCTTCAGGAATTTCCGCCTCGAGACCACCGAATTCTACGACCGGCGGCGCGTGCGGCTCCAGCCTTACATCGCGGCGCTCGCGGATGCCGTGCTCGCGTTGTCCGCCGGTGCTGATCGCGCGAGCGCCGTACGGGCGCTCCTCGATCTCGATTGCACCGAGCGCTGTTACCTGGTTGCGGGCGACGGCTCTCAGATCGGCGCGAGCGCAGAAAGCGAACGCAGCGTGGCCGCGCGTGACCGGCGCCTGACACCGATGCGGCCCGTCACGGGCACCAACTGGCAGACGAAGCCGTTCTTTCGGCGAGCGATCGAGGCGCCGGGAAGAGTCCAGATCACGCGCCCCTATCTATCTGCCACCGGCCCGAAGTTCTGCGTCACCCTGTCCTACGCCCTTTCCCTGAACGCGTCGTATCACGTGCTCTGCGTGGATCTCGACTTCGCGGCCCTCGCGGGTGATGACCTCGCCTTCGGTCTCACCAAGCTGCCTCTTTAGGCGCGCTCGCGAACCCGCCCGATCCGCGACCCATTTCACGCGGCGTCCCTTCGTCGCGACGCGTCATATGGCATACTCGTCGTTCTTTCGTCGGTAACGAAAATTCCGCAGGCTTGCCGGGGCGCCGTGAACATGGTGGATCTTTCTCCGCCTCTCACTCTTGACAAGTACCACTCGCAAGGAGAACTGGGCGAGCGCGACGAGTTCATTCTGTCCAGCCACTTCCAGCCGATCTACAGCCTCGCCCATCGCCGCCCCGTCGGTTACGAAGGCCTGATTCGCGCAGTCCATTCCGCCAGCGGAAGGCGCGTCGCGCCTCTGGAGCTGTTCAGCATGGCTCCTCGAGGGGAGGAGAGGATCCGTCTCGACCGCCAATGCAGGGCCCTGCATGTTCGGAACTTCCAACGGCTCGGTAGCACGCGCAGCTGGCTGTATCTCAACGTCGATCCGCAGGTCGCCTCGGAAGGTCTCCGGGACGGGCCTTTCTTCCTGAAGATGCTGCAGTCGAACGGATTTCCGGTGCACCGGGTGGCGGTGGAGTTGATCGAGACACCTTTCGAGGACGAGACCCACCTGGGTGCCGCGGTCGAGCACTACCGCAAGCTCGGCTGTCTCATCGTGATCGACGATTTCGGCGCGGGGTACTCGAACTTCGACCGCATCTGGCGGTTGCGGCCGGACATCGTCAAGATCGACCGGGAGATGACGCGCCGCGTGACGATCGAGCCGCTCGCGCGGCGCATGTTCACCGGGATCATCTCGGTGCTGCGCGAGGCAGGCGCCCTCGTATGCGTGGAAGGAATAGAGACCGAGGCCGAGGCGCTTTGCGCGATCGACGCCAATGCCGACCTGATGCAGGGCAATTATTTCGCACCCGCAAGCGAAGTACTGCCGGCGGAGAACGCGCGCAGCGACATGTTCGCCCGCCTGATCGCAGGTCACCGCGCGGATTTCGCCGAATTCCAGAAGCGTCAGCACTCCCGGCTCGTGCCTTACCTGGCCGCGCTCAAGAATGCGGTGCAGGACCTCTCCTTCGGCGCTAAATTCCAGCCGGCGGTGCAGGGGCTGCTGAAGCTCCCCAGCGCCCAGCGCTGCTATCTGATCGGCAGCGACGGATTGCAGATCGGCGCCAACGTGGACGCGGAGCGCAACGTGGATTCTCACGATCCCCGCTTCGAGCTGATGCAGCCCACCGAGGGGACGGACTGGCAGACCAGGCCTTACTTCCGGCGCGCGATCGAGACTCCGGGAAACGTCCAGATCACGCGGCCCTATCTGTCGGTCACCGGCCCGAAACTCTGCGTGACCCTTTCGTTCGCTTTCGAGGCCTCCGACGGGTCGCAGCAGGTGCTGTGCGTCGACCTGGACTTTGCCGAGCTCGCGGGCAAGGACGTTGCGTACGGCAGCTTGCACACTTGAGACCCGCCGGGGCTGATAAGATGCACGCCCGTTCCTCAATTCGGAAGCCCCATGAACATCTCCATGTACCAGGCGAGCGCTCCGCGCTTCGTTAACACGCTCAAGAACCTTTCCGCCATCCTCGACAAGGCCCAGGCGCATGCCGAGGCGAACAAGATCGAGCCGACTGTGTTGACCAACTGCCGCCTCTTTCCGAACATGTTTCCGATGAAGCGCCAGGTGCAGATCGCCTGCGATACGGCCAAAGGCGCGGTGGCGCGTCTGGCCGGGGTGGAAGTGCCCAAGCACGAGGACACCGAGGAGACCTTCGCCGAGCTCAAGGCGAGGATCGCAAAGACCGTCGATTTCATTCAAAGCATCAAGCCCGCGCAGGTCGACGGCAGCGAGGAGAAGAACATCCACCTGAAGCTCGGGCCGCGCGAAGTGGACTACAAGGGCATGCAATACCTGCTCGGCCACGCGATCCCGAACTTCTACTTCCACGTTACGACCGCGTACGACATCCTGCGCCACAACGGCGTGGAGCTCGCCAAACGTGACTACCTCGCCAACCCCTAGCGCGAGGCAATGAATCTCGCCCGATCGCTTACCGCGCCCAGGAGCGACACAGCGAAATCGGGACTCGCCTTGATCAGATCGAGAAGGGTGTTCCGGCCGAACGCGAGCAGCCCGCAATCCGTTTCCGACATGACCGTCGCAAGACGCGGCGTGCGCTCGACCAGCGCCATCTCCCCGAACACGCCGCCCGCCCCGATTCTTTCCACGAGCTTGC
>VBCT01000132.1 GCA_005882235.1 Betaproteobacteria bacterium | reverse complement strand
CGGCGAGGATGGCAATGTCGAGCCGGTCCTCCTGGTCGAGCCGGAAGCGGCGCACCAGCTCATCGGCGAGCGAGGATTTCCCCGAACCTCCGGTGCCCGTCACCCCGAGCACCGGTACGGAGAGCGCGTCGGCTTCCTTCAGCATCTGCTCGCGCAGCTTGAGCTCGGTCGCGCCGTTCTCGAGCGCCGTGATCAGGCGGGCAAGCCCCCGGCGGTCGCCGCGCTTCACGCCGTTCAGCTCGTTGGGCGCGTGCCGCGACAAGTCCTCGTCGCAGCTTGCGAGCATGTCGTTGATCATGCCCTGCAGGCCCATCTTCTGGCCGTCTTCGGGCGTATAGATGCGCGCAACGCCGTAGGCCTGCAGCTCGCGAATCTCCTCGGCCACGATCACGCCGCCGCCGCCGCCGAACACCTTGATGTTCTCCCCGCCTCGCTCGCGCAACAGGTCGATCATGTACTTGAAGTACTCGACGTGGCCGCCCTGGTAGGAGGAAACCGCGAGACCCTGGACGTCTTCCTGCAGCGCGGCGGTCACGACTTCCTCGACCGAGCGGTTGTGCCCCAGATGGATCACTTCGGCGCCGCTCGCCTGCAGGATGCGGCGCATGATATTGATGGCGGCGTCGTGGCCGTCGAAAAGCGACGCCGCCGTCACGAAACGGATCTTGTTCTTGGCCTTGTACTCGGTGTGCCGGGAGGCACTCAGATCGGTCATGGCTGCCCAACGCGTCCGGATCTGGCTGGAGAACGGGAGGCTACTTTACGTTTACGTAAACGTCAAGCTCGTTCCACCCTTCGGCCACAGTCTATCCCTTCGCGCCGCAGTGCATCCTGCTAGATCGCAGCGTGCCTCAGCCTCAACGCGTTGACGACGACCGACACCGAGCTCGCGCTCATCGCGGCGGCTGCGAACATCGGATTCAGAAGCAGGCCGGTCCAGGGGAAGAGCACTCCCGCCGCAATCGGCACGCCGAGGGCGTTGTATGCGAACGCCAGGAACAAATTCTGGCGGATATTACGCATCGTGGCGCGCGAAAGCCGCCGCGCGCGAACGATTCCGCGCAAGTCGCCCTCGACGAGCGTGATGCCTGCGCTCTGGATCGCCACATCGGCCCCGGTGCCCATCGCGATGCCGACGTCGGCCTCGGCGAGCGCAGGCGCGTCGTTCACGCCGTCGCCCGCCATCGCCACGGCGTGACCCTCCTCCCGCAGCGCTTTCACGACCGCACCTTTCTCCTGCGGCAGCACGTCTGCGCGAACTTCCTCGATTCCGAGCCGCCCGGCCACCGCCCGTGCGGTGAGTTCGTTGTCGCCGGTGAGCATCACGACCCGAATGCCTTCCGCTGCCAGGGCACGCAGCGCCTCAGGCGTGGACGCCTTGATCGGATCCGCTACGCCCAGGATACCCGCGGCATGCGAATCATCGATGACGAACACGACCGTTTCGCCGCTCCGGCGCAGCGCATCCGCCCGGTCTTTCGCCGTCTGAGGCACGCTGGTGATCGACTCGGCCAAGCGCAGATTCCCAAGTGCGACCTGCTTACCCCCGAGTGTTCCTGCGACGCCCTGGCCGGTGATGGAGACGAAATCGGAGACGGAGGCAAGCTCCACCCCGCGGTCCTCGGCTCCCCGCAGAATCGCAGCGGCCAGTGGATGTTCGCTGCCGCGCTCCAGGCTTGCCGCGATCTGAAGGAGGCGGCTCTCGGCAACGCCCTCGATGGCGACGATAGAAGTCAGCTTTGGCTTGCCTTCGGTCAGGGTGCCGGTCTTGTCGACCACGAGCGTGTCGATTTTCTCCATGCGCTCGAGCGCCTCTGCGTTGCGGATGAGGACGCCACCTTGAGCGCCGCGGCCGGTGCCGACCATGATCGACATCGGCGTCGCAAGCCCCAGCGCGCAGGGACAAGCGATGATGAGCACCGATACCGCGGAAACGATCGCGAACGCCATGGACGGCGGCGGTCCGTAGCTCGACCAAACGATGAATGCCGCCGTCGCGACCGCGACCACTGCGGGGACGAAGTATGAAGACACCACGTCGGCCAGGTTCTGGATCGGCGCACGAGTGCGCTGCGCCTCGGCGACCATCCGCACGATTTGTGCGAGCAGCGTCTCCGCACCGACGCGTTCCGCGCGCATCACGAAACTCCCTGTGCCGTTGATCGTGCCGCCCGTGACTTTCTCCCGAGGATGCTTTTCCACCGGCATCGGCTCACCCGTGACCAGGGATTCGTCCACGCTCGAGCGGCCTTCCAGAACCACGCCGTCAACCGGCACCTTTTCGCCCGGGCGTACCCGCAGGCGATCCCCTCGCTGCACTTGATCGAGCGGCACCCCCCTATCGCTGCCATCGGAGCCAATCCGGATCGCGGTCTGGGGAGCGACCTTGAGCAGTGCGCGAATGGCGCCGCTCGTGCTCTGACGCGCTCGCAACTGAAGCACTTCCCCGAGCAGGACCAGCACCGCGATCACCGCGGCCGCCTCGAAGTAGAGACCGACTTCTCCGTGGGAATCGCGAAACGCCGGAGGAAATAGCCCGGGTGCAAGCAATGCGACGGCGCTGTAGGCGAACGCCACGCCGATTCCGAGCGCAATCAGCGTGTACATGTTGAGGCTGCGCGACGCGAGCGAATTCCAGCCGCGCACGAAGAAAGGCCACGCCGCCCAAAGAACCACCGGGACGCTCAGGATGAACTGAATCCAGCCGGAGAATTTTGGATTCGGCAACGCCACGTGCAGGCCGGGCAGGTGTTCGGCCATTGCCAGGCCCAAAACCGGGACCGTGAGCGCGAGCCCGATCCAGAACCGGCGCGCCATGTCGAGCAGCTCGGGGTTGGGCTGGCCGTCTGCGCTTGGCGCGACAGGCTCGAGCGCCATGCCGCATTTCGGGCAGTTGCCGGGCCCCGGCTGCCGGATCTCCGGGTGCATCGGGCAGGTGTAGATCGCTCCCGCGACGGGCGGCGAGGCCGGCTTCCCTGCCGCTTTGGCGTACCGCTCGGGCTCGGCGGCGAACTTGTCGAGGCAATGCTGGCTGCAGAAATACCAGCGTCGGCCGGCGCGCGAGTGCTTGTATTTGGCAGCCGAAGTATCCAGCGGCATGCCGCAAACCGGGTCGAGTGCAAATCCCGGCGAGGGCGGTCCATGAGTATCCGGCACCGCCCCGGCGTGCAGCGGATCGCTGCGCGCCGACCCGTGATCGTGAGAGTGCACCGAGGTTCCTCGCGTGGCGCGATCCGCCTATTCCACGGTGAGCGACTTGGCGAGATTGCGCGGCTTGTCGACGTCGTTGCCGCGCTCGAGCGCGGCGTGGTAGGCGAGCAGCTGCAGCGGAACGGTGTGCAGGATGGGCGAGAGAAAACCGGCGTGGTCGGGCATTCGGATCACGTGGATGCCCTCGCCCGCAACCATGCGCGTGTCCTGGTCAGCGAGCACGTGCAGCTCGCCACCCCGGGCGCGCACTTCCTGCAGGTTCGATTTGAGCTTTTCCAGCAGCGCGTCCTTGGGTGCAATGGCGATCACCGGCATGTTCTTGTCCACCAGCGCGAGCGGCCCGTGCTTGAGTTCTCCCGCCGCGTAGGCCTCGGCGTGGATGTAGGAGATCTCCTTCAGCTTCAGCGCGCCCTCCATCGCGATCGGGTAGTGGATTCCGCGCCCGAGGAACAGGGCGTGCTCGAGCTGGGCGAACTTCTCCGACCACATCCTTATTTGCGGCTCTACGTGCAGCACGCGCTCCAGCGCCCGCGGCAGATGCCGCAGCGAATGCAGCATTTCCGCCTCGCGCTCGGCCGAAAGCCGGCCGCGCATCTTGGCCAGCGTCATGGTGAGGAGCGCCAGGGCGGCAAGCTGGGTGGTGAACGCCTTGGTCGACGCCACGCCGATCTCCGGTCCCGCGCGGGTGAGAAAGCGCAGATCGGATGCGCGCACCAGCGGCGATTCCGGCACGTTGCAGATCGAGAGCGCGTAGCGGTGCCCGAGCGACCTGGCGTATTGCAGCGCCACGATGGTGTCCGCCGTCTCGCCGGACTGCGACACCGTCACCACCAACCCTTTCGGATTCGGCACGGATTCGCGATAGCGGTATTCGCTCGCGATCTCGACGTTACAGGGAATACCGGCGAGGCCTTCGAGCCAGTAGCGCGCGACCATGCCGGCGTGATAGCTGGTGCCGCAGGCGAGGATCAGCACCGAATCGACATCGCGAAAAATGCGCTCGGCCTCCGCGCCGAAGAGCTGCGGGGAAACGGACTGCGCGCCGGTCACCATCTCCAGGGTGTTCGCCGCCGCCATCGGCTGCTCGAAGATTTCCTTCTGCATGTAGTGCCGGTAATGCCCCAGCTCGACCGCGTCGGCGGTGAGCTGCGAAACATGCACCGGGCGGCTTACCGTTTTGCCGCCCGAGTCGCTGACGCGCACGCCGTCGCGCGTGAGCTCGGCGCAGTCGCCGTCCTCGAGGTAGACGACGCGCTGCGTGACCTGGATCAGGGCCGAGGTGTCGGAGGCAGCGAAATTCTCCCCTTCGCCGAGGCCGAGCAGCAAGGGCGACCCGTGCCTGGCGACCACCAGCCGCGAAGGATCGGATTCGCTCACCACGGCGATCGCATAGGCACCGACCAGCTCGACCACGCTCTTCCTCACGGCGTCGAACAAGGTCGCCCCAGACTGCAGGTTCGAGTGCACGAGGTGGGCGATGACCTCGGTATCGGTATCGGAGACGAACTCGTAGCCCTTGGCGCGCAGGCGCTTGCGCATCTCTTCGTGGTTCTCGATGATGCCGTTGTGCACCACCGATACGCCGCCGGAGAGGTGCGGATGCGCATTTTTCTCCGACGGCACGCCATGGGTGGCCCAGCGCGTATGCGCGATCCCGATGTCCCCGGCGAGGCCCTGCGAACCGGCGAGCTTCTCCAGCTCCGCGACGCGGCCCGTCGAGCGGACACGGCGCAACGTCGCCCGCGATCCCGCCGCCATTCCGTCGAGGACCGCGACGCCGGCGGAGTCGTAGCCGCGATACTCGAGCCGCTTCAGTCCCTCGATGAGGACAGGAACGATGTTGCGTTTGGCTATCGCCCCGACTATTCCGCACATGCGGTTGGCCTTTCGATCACTTCTTCTTTTCCGGCCGCTGCCAGTCCGGAATCGACACCTGCTTCACGCGGGAGAGGGTCAGCTCCCCCGCCGGGGCGTCCTTGGTGAGCGTGGTTCCCGCACCGAGTGTCGCGCCCCGCCCCACGCGCACCGGCGCCACGAGCTGCGTGTCCGAACCGATGAAAACGTCGTCCTCTATGACGGTGCGGTGCTTGTTCGCTCCGTCGTAGTTGCAGACGATCGTGCCGGCGCCGATGTTGACGTTTCTGCCCACCTCGCTGTCGCCGATGTAGGTGAGGTGATTCGCTTTGGAACCTGCGCCTATGCTACTCGCCTTGAGCTCCACGAAGTTGCCGATGTGCACTCTCTCGGCGATGCGCGAGCGCGTGCCGGGGCGGATACGCGCGTAAGGGCCGATGCGGCAGTCCGCGCCGATGTCCGCATCCTCCAGGTGGCAGAAGGGCTCGATGCGCGTGCCCGCACCGACCGTCACGTCTTTCAGCACGCAATTCGCGCCGACCGACACGCCGTCGCCGAGCTTCACCTCGCCTTCGAACACGCAATTGACGTCGACCGCCACGTCGCGGCCGCAGGCAAGGATTCCACGCACGTCGCAGCGCGAGGGATCGGCGAGCGCCACTCCCTGCTCAAGGAGCGAAGCGGCGAGCTTGCGCTGGTAAATGCGCTCCAACTCGGCGAGCTGGGCGCGGCTGTTCACGCCGAGCGCCTCCCACGCCGCGTCTGCCTGGATTGCGGTCACGGGTAGGCGCTCCTTCGTTGCGAGCGCGACGATATCGGTGAGGTAATACTCCTTCTGCGCGTTGTCGTTTTGCAGCTTCGCGAGCCAGGACTTGAGTTTCTTGGTCGGTGCCACGACGATTCCGGTGTTGATCTCGCGCAGGGCGCGCTGCCGCGCGCTGGCGTCCTTTTCCTCGACAATTCCCACCACCTTTTTTCCGTTTCGCAGGATGCGCCCGTATCCTGTGGGACGATCGAGCGTCGCGGTCAGAAGGCCCAGCCCCGTCCCCGTCGCGTCGACGAGATGCCTCAAGGTTTCGGCGCGAATCAGCGGTACATCGCCATAGAGCACGAGAGTCGGCCAGCGCTCGTCCAGATGAGAGGCGGCCTGCATCACCGCGTGGCCGGTGCCGAGCTGAGGCTCCTGCATGACCCAGACGACGCCGTTCTCCTCGACGGCCTGGCGCACGAGCTCGCCGCCGTGGCCATAGACGACGCAGAAGACTTTGGGCGAGAGTTGTTTCGCGGTGTCGAATACGTGTGCGAGCAGCGCCCGGCCCGCCAGGCGATGCAGTACCTTGGGCGTGCCCGAATGCATGCGCTTGCCAGGACCCGCGGCGAGAATGACGATATTCACAAAAAGCGGAGCGAATTCAGCCGGAGGGGCGATGGTAGCCTATCGCGGCAGCTCGGAGAACCCCATCAAGAACTCATCGACCGCGCGCGCACACTGGCGGCCCTCCCGGATCGCCCACACGACGAGCGACTGGCCGCGGCGCATGTCGCCCGCGGCAAAGATCTTGGGAACCGAAG
>VBCT01000131.1 GCA_005882235.1 Betaproteobacteria bacterium | reverse complement strand
ATCGCCGCGGCGCGCGTCGATCACGAGCGCGCCGAAGCCGCCGCGCAAGGCGATTTCCGCGGCCATGCCGTTCGCCCAGAAGCCGTCCACCACGCCTTTTTCGAGCGCTCTCGCTGCTGCGAGGCCGAAGGACACGCCTGCGGCCGCGGGCACGGGAGCGATGTCGACCTCGCGCTCCGGGTCGATTCCGGAATCGACGAGAATGCGCTTCAGGCCGTCCGCCGGGCCGGGCGCCGCGCCGATGCGTAGCCCCTTCAAGGCGCGCAGATCGCCGCGCCCGATGCCGAGGTCCCTGCGCACGACGAGGAACCAGTACATGTTCTGCGACAGCGCGCAAAGCAGCTTGCAGCCCGCCCAGTCACGGAACGCGTAGAGCGCTGCGTGCGCCGCGCCGCCGACGAAGTCGAGCCGCCCTTCGCGCAGGGCTTCATAGGTCTTCGTGACCGGGAAGAGAAGCTCGATCGTCGCCTCCAGACCCTGCTTGTCGAAGCAGCCGAGCTCGACCGCGGCGATCGCCGGAAAGTACGACGGCGAGACCATGTCCGGGATGGCGATGCGTAGCGGCACGGATCTCCGGACTCATCT
The DNA here is from genome assembly GCA_005882235.1 of Betaproteobacteria bacterium. Lineage (GTDB taxonomy): Bacteria > Pseudomonadota > Gammaproteobacteria > Burkholderiales > SG8-39 > VBDM01. The sequence continues at coordinate 5,813 of VBCT01000131.1, read as the reverse complement.
CTTCAACGGCTTGTAGCGGATGCGCTTGGGCTTGGCCGCCTCTTCGCCCAGCCGCTTCACTTTGTCGGCTTCGTACTCCTGGTAATTCCCGGCAAAGAAGCTCACCTTCGAATCGCCTTCGAAGGCGAGGATGTGCGTGGCGATCCGGTCGAGGAACCAGCGGTCGTGGCTGATGACGAGCACGCAGCCGGCGAATTCGATGAGCGCTTCCTCGAGCGCCCGCAGCGTTTCCACGTCCAGGTCGTTCGACGGCTCGTCGAGCAGCAGGACGTTCCCTCCGGCGAGCATCGTCTTCGCGAGGTGAACCCGGCCGCGCTCGCCGCCGGAGAGCGTGCCCAGCTTCTTCTGCTGGTCGGCCCCCCTGATGTTGAACCGGCCGAGGTAGGCGCGCGAAGGCATCTCGAACTTGCCCACGGTGAGGATGTCGGCGCCGGCCGAGATGAATTCCCATACCGTCTTGTCGGCCTCGAGCGCTTCGCGCGACTGGTCCACGTGGGCCATCTTCACCGTCGGCCCGATGACGATCTTGCCCTTGTCCGCTTTTTCCTTGCCGGTGATCATGCGAAACAGCGTCGATTTCCCGGCGCCGTTCGGACCGATGATGCCGACGATCGCACCGGGCGGCACGCTGAAGGAGAGATCGTCGATGAGCAAGCGGTCGCCGTAGCCCTTGGAGACGCCCTTCAGCTCGATCACCGAATCGCCGAGACGATCGGCGACCGGGATGAAGATTTCCTGAGTTTCGTTGCGCTTCTGGTATTCGTGGGAGGACAGTTCCTCGAAGCGCGAGAGGCGCGCCTTCGACTTCGCCTGGCGGCCCTTGGGGTTCTGCCGCACCCATTCCAGCTCCTTTTGCATCGACTTGATGCGTGCCTGCTCCTGCTTCTCCTCCACCTCCAGGCGCTTTTCCTTCTGCTCGAGCCAGGAGGAGTAGTTGCCTTCCCAGGGAATTCCGTAGCCGCGATCGAGCTCGAGGATCCACTGGGCCGCGTTGTCGAGGAAGTAGCGGTCGTGCGTCACCGCGACCACCGTGCCGGGAAACCTCCGCAGGAACTGCTCGAGCCACTGGACGCTCTCTGCGTCGAGGTGATTGGTGGGCTCATCGAGCAGCAGGATGTCGGGCTTGGAGAGCAGCAGCCGGCACAGCGCGACGCGACGCTTCTCGCCGCCCGAGAGCGGCGCGATCCTGACGTCCCACGCCGGCAAGCGCAGCGCGTCGGCGGCGACCTCCATTTGCAGGTCCGTGCTGTCCGCGTGAACGGCGTTGACGATCGCTTCGAGCTTCGCCTGCTCGGCGGCGAGCTTGTCGAAATCGGCATCGGGCTCCGCGTACGCCGCGTAGATCTCGTCGAGGCGCTTCTTCGCCGCAAGCGTTTCGCCGAGACCCTCCTCAACCGCCTCGCGCACGGTCTTTACCGGGTCGAGTTGCGGCTCCTGCGGCAGGAAGCCGATCTTCATGTTCGGCAGGGCGGTCACTTCGCCCTCGAAATTCGTCTCGACCCCGGCCATGATCTTCAGAAGCGTGGATTTCCCCGAGCCGTTCAGGCCGAGAACGCCGATCTTCGCGCCGGGAAAGAAATTGAGCGAGATATTCCTGAGGATCTGGCGCTTCGGGGGCACGAGCTTGCCGACCCGGCGCAGGGTGTAGACGTATTGCGACATGTGCTTTGGGATGCGAAAGCCCGACAGCTTAGCCCAAATGGCTCAGTGCGAAGGAGTTTTTTCCGAAAATCCTGAGGCGTTTCGGGGAAGTTTCCTTATAGTGAGCGGGGCCGACTGCCGATATCGTAGCCATACCGACCGGGACCCCGGCATACGGTCGGAGGGAGGGCCGCCGGGGTCGAGTTCCTCTGCTGCTAACGAGGCACGACCACGATGAAACAACTGCCCTGCCCGCTCTGCGGCGCGCAGCGTGCCTCGCCCCCATGCCGCCGCGCGATCTGCCGCACCAGCGCGAGGCCGAGGCCGGCACCTTGCCTCGCGCCACTGCGGTGGAACGGCTCGAACACGCGCTCGCGCTCGGCCTCGGGGACGCCCGGGCCGCGATCGCAAACCACTATCTGCGCGCCGTTTTCGGCGCGGGAGACGCGCACTTCGATCGGCGGAGCTCCGTGGCGCTTCGCGTTCTCCAGCAGGTTGCGGATCATCCGGCGCAGCAGCCGCGGATCGCCGCGCACGGTGACCGGCTGGCCGTCGAGTGTGGCGGCGTCGTAGCGGGCGCATTCTTCCGCGGCAAGCGCGAGCAGGTCCACACGTTCATCGATTTCGAGCCCCTTCAAGGCGTCGAGGCGGCTGGCAAGCAGGATCTCGCCGATCAGCGCGTCGAGCTCGGCGATATCCTGCTCCAGCTCGGTCTTGCGCTTCGGGTCGGCGTTCTCTTTCATCAATTCCACCGCCATGCGGATGCGCGCGAGAGGCGTGCGCAGCTCGTGCGAAGCGTTCGCGAGCATGGATTTGTGCGCGCCGACCAGCTCCTCGATGCGGCCCGCGGCCCGGTTGAAGCTTCCGGCGAGCCTCGCCACCTCGTCGCTTCCCTCGACCTTGACGCGCGCCGAGAGCTCGCCCGCGGCTAGCGATTCGACCCCCGCCTGCAGGCGCTCCAGGCGCGAGGTGAGCCGGCGCACCACGGGATACGCGCCGACACCGACGGCGAGCGCAAGCAGCGCCAGCACGAGGAACAGCCCGTAAGGCGCATTCCGGTGGCCCCGCGGCGCGCGCGCCTCAAGCCACCTCCCGTCGGGCAGGCGTACCGCCCAGGCGGGGCCGCTCCAGCGGTGGATCCAGCCGCCGCGCTCGCGGCCCGTCTCGGGTGCGGGCAGCGGCGCTCCCACCGCGGCGAGCGGGGAGCGGTCCGGGGCGAAGAGCGCGACGTCGGCGCGCAGGTTGGCCGCGAGCTTCTCGAGCGCCGCCTGCTGCTCGGTCTTTGGCGCGCCCGCGGGCGGCAGCGCGTTTTGCGCGAGCGTCGCCGCCATTTCGTAAGCCTGGCTCCAAGGGCCGTCCTCGCCGAACGCCCGCCAGAGCAAGCCCGCGGCGAGAGCGAACGCGGCGAGACTCGCGAGCACCGCGAGATAGATGCGCAGGTAGAGGCGGCGCATCAATCCTGTGCCTTGGCGAACAGGTAACCGGCTCCGCGCACGGTCACGATGCGGCGCGGCTTCTTCGGATCGTCCTCGATCGCCGCGCGGATGCGCGACACATGCACGTCGATCGAGCGATCGAAGGCCTCGAGCGGCTCGCCCTTCACGAGATCCATCAGGGAATCGCGCGAAAGGAGCCGGCCCGCGTTCTCGGCGAGAGCGAGAAGCAGCGCGAACTGGTAAGCGGTGAGCGAGCGCGGGTCGCCATCCACGCGCACGGCGCGCGCGTCCCGGTCGATTTCCAGGCGCCCGAAACGCAGCAGTCTCGTAGCGGCACTCCTGCCGCGGCGCAGGATCGCGCGCAGGCGCGCGAGCAGCTCACGCGGCTGGAACGGTTTGGGCAGGTAGTCGTCGGCGCCGAGTTCGAGCCCGACGATGCGGTCGGCGGCGTCGCCGCGCGCGGTAAGCATCAGCACCGGAGTGTCCGATTTCGCGCGCAGCTCGCGGCACACGTCGAGTCCGTCCATGTCGGGCAGCATCAGGTCGAGCACCAGCGCATCGAAGGGCTCGCGCGCGAGCCGTTCGAGCCCCGCGCGGCCGGCAGCGGCGATCGAAACGCGAAACCCCGCCTCGCCGAGGTACTCAGACACCATCTCGGCGAGCCGGGGATCGTCTTCGATCAGGAGAATGCGCTCGGGCACATCCGGACTATAGTGGAAACCGGGGACGGACCACGGTTTCCAACCCGAAGCGCCGTGTTAGCCACCGGATGATAAGTGAGCACCTGGGCCATGGCCACCGCCAAGCAACATCACACCAACCATCAGGATCAGAAGGATGACGATTACGCCAAAGACTTTCACCCAGGGTGGCGTGCTCGCGACCGACTCGAGGTCGGACCCTGTCCCGGCTTCGCCCTGTTCGCGCAGCTTTCGCACCCCATACCGAGTCATGCCCTGAGGTTTGTATACCGCCAGCGTGACGATCGCGAGTAACACCAATAGCCCACCTAAGGCGTGGATCAAAATGGAGGTTCGTAGCCCAACGAGACTGGCGCTCGAATATGCGGGCTCTGCCCCCGCGTCTGCTAGGTAGCTGATCGGGCCCAACTTCAGCATCAACACGCCGGTAGCCACGGCGGTTAACAGAAGTTTGAAAAGTACCCAATAGTGCCGAAACAAGCCCCACGCGGTACCCAACGCTTGAACAAGCCCGGTTATCAGCGAGGCGAGACTCAGCGGAAGGATCACGAACCAAGCGGCTAAGCTCATCGCGAGAGACGCCGCACGCACAATCTGCTCGTCCTGGCTGAACAAGCTGGCGATGGCATGTGCAAGAAAAACAGCAAGCGCGCCAAGCCAACCAACCGAGGCTGTGATATGGGTCGTTAGCGTGAGCCTGCGGAAAGCGGGGGTCATGGTCATGGCCGGCGGTCCTGATCAGGTGATTTTGAGGGCTAACGCCCCGCGGCTCAACTGCGGCCGCTTGTTGGGCGGCCGGTCGGCTAGAGCCACCGACGGACCGAAACTTTGTAGGGTGAGTACTCCGAGGGAAACCGTGCTTCGAGGTAACGCTCTTCCCTCGGGATGACCACGAGCCACATGAGCGCAACGGCTGGAATGAGCGTAATCAGCAAGACGAGACTGTTGACCCAAAGAGAGAGACCGAGCTGTACAAGCGAGAAGGCGAGATAGATGGGATTCCGGCTGAAGCGGTAAGGCCCCGTGCGGACGATCGTTGTCGTGGGACGGTTGCCTGGGATGGGCGTGCCGGCTGCCCGGAGGGTGCGAACTGCGGAGACGAAAAGCGCGATGGCCAGGACCGTAACGATGGCGCCCGCTGGCGTGCTGACCGACAGAGGGACGAGCCGAGCCGGCCAAAGGAGGTGAAGCACCAGGCCGAGTGCGATCGAGCCCAGGTAGACGAAAGGCGGACGGACCAACCCAAGGTTTGCGACGTCCGCCCCGGAAGTTCCGAGACTGCGGTTATCTCGAGAATCGTCTACCACGCAGTGCCTCCTCGGCCGCCCAACGCGCGTTCACCCAAGCCGCGTACGCGGGAAGCTCAGCCATGGCGCCAGCCGCGATGCTTCTCCACCCGTGCCGCGAGCTCCTTGCGCTGTGCGGGTGTGAGTACCTCCGCCGCGTCGCCAAGGGCTTGCACGATGCGGCGCGACGCATGCTCTGCGAGCTGGAGATGCTCGGCGCGCAGCGCCTCGATCGCGGTCCGGTCGACGCTGTCCTGCGTGAGCAGCTCGAGCGCTTTCCCGCGCGCCTCGCGTATCCTCTCGCGAAGCGGCAGCAGGTCTTTCGCGGCCTGCTTCACGATCGGCGCGAGCTTCTGCTTCTGCTCCTCGGTGGCGTCGATCTCGACGTAAAGGTGCTTGAGCATGCGATCGAGGTGCTCGTCCACCTGAGCGGGGTCGAGCGGGCCGGCCGCGAAGCCGCCGCGGTGCCAGCCGCAGTAACCACCCCCTTGCGCGAAGGCTTTGATGCCGATAGCGGCGGCGATGCCGCCGATCAGCGTGGCGATCGCCGCGCGCTTGAAGAATTTCCTGCGCTTGTCGGGCTTGCTCTCTTGCGTTTCCATGGGTTCGTCCTTTCCTGGTTACGGGGACATCTCCCCTGGGAAGGAGTCTCGCAGCCGCGGGTAAGCGGGATTTGTCTGCTGCGTAAAGTTATGTAAAGCTCCCCCGGTGCCTGAGCTGCCCGACGTCGTTGTCTATATCGAGCATCT
>VBCT01000130.1 GCA_005882235.1 Betaproteobacteria bacterium | reverse complement strand
CAGTTTCTACGGGCGCCTTGCCGCCGAAGAGCTCGGCGCGACTCTGCAGATTCCTGCCCGGGCTCCTCTGCCCACCGAAAGCGAGATCGCCGAGGTCGCGGCGATCCCCGGGCTCGCTCGCGCGCTCGCGCTCTATCGCCTGGACATGCGGACCGAGGCGACGAAGGAGTGGCTCTGGACCATCCGCGGCATGGACGACCGCAAGCTGCTCGCGGCGGCGGAGCTCGCACGCCGCAACGAAGCCTGGGACAGGGCCATCGGCACCGCGGACAAAACGGTCTTGGCCCACAACTTTTCAGTCCGCTACCTTGCGCCTTATCGCGAAGTGCTGGCCGAAAAAGCGCGCTCGCGCGATCTGGAGGAGCCGTGGGTACTGGGCGTGGTGCGCCAGGAAAGCCGGTTCATCACCGGCGCAAAATCCTCCGCCGGCGCGACCGGCCTCATGCAGGTGATGCGCCCGACCGCGAAGTGGGTGGCGCAGAGAATGCGCATGAAGAACTTTTCCTCGTCGCGGCTGCACGAACCGGACCTCAATGCGGCGCTCGGCACGTATTACCTCAAGTACGTCCTCAATCAGTTCGACGGCAGCCCCGTACTCGCCGCGGCGGCGTACAACGCCGGGCCCACACGCGCGCGCCTGTGGCGCGGCACGGCTCCGGTCGAAGGCGCGATCTTCGTCGAGACCATCCCTTTCGGCGAGACGCGCGACTACGTGAAGAAGGTGATGACGAACACCGTTTACTACGCCGCCATCCTCGGCATCGAGCCAATCTCATTGAAGGCGCGCCTGGGCATGGTCCTGCCTCGCCGCTCCTCCGAGGGCGTGGCGGTGATTCCGAACCCGCCGGTCGTTCAATAGGCCTTGCAGCGGGGCCATCGAAGCGATCCGGCGCACCTGCCCGGCGCGCTTCGAGGTTACACTAGCGCTTTCCCCTGGCAGCAGCATGAGTCGCATTCTGGTCATCGGCGGCAGCGGCTTTGTCGGCCGGCATCTCGTGCGCCAACTCGTCGAAGACGAGCACTTCGTCGTCGTGCCCACGCGCCGGCGCGAACGGGCCAAGCACCTGATTCTCCTGCCGACGGTCGATGTAGTCGAGTCCGACGTGCACGACCCGGAAACCCTCGCGAAGCTCACTGCCGGCTGCGACGCCGTGGTGAATCTCGTCGGTATCCTGCACGGGAGCCCGGGCCGCCCCTATGGACCGGAGTTCGCGCGCGCCCACGTCGAGCTCCCGAGAAAAATCGTCGAGGCGTGCAGCAAGAAGCGCGTGCCGCGCCTGCTGCACATGAGCGCGCTGCACGCCCACGCCGAAGGCCCCAGCCAATACTTGCGTTCCAAGGGCGAAGGCGAGGCCTGGGTGCTCGCAGCGCAGAAGGAGCAGGCGGTGACGGTGTTCCGGCCTTCGGTGGTATTCGGGCCGGAGGACGAGTTTCTCAATACCTTCGCCAAGCTCCAGCGCTGGCTGCCGCTCGTTCTCCTCCCCAGCCCGCAGGCGCGTTTCCAGCCGGTCTACGTCGAGGATGTGGCGCGCTGTTTCAGGGCGAGCCTCGCCGATCGCGACAGCATCGGCAAACGCTATGATCTGTGCGGGCCGCGCGTTTATACCTTGCGCGAGCTGGTGAAGTACGCCGGCAGCGCGAGCGGCCACCCGCGGGCAGTCGTCGGCCTTTCCGAGCGCCTGTCTTTCCTGAGCGCCTGGGCCCTGGAATGGAAGCCGGGCAAAAAACTGATGTCGCGCGACAACTACAATTCGATGAAAGTGGACAGCGTTTCGAACGCTGCTTTCCCCTTCTCCATCCAGCCCACGCCGCTCGAGGCGGTCGCGCCCGTCTATCTCCGCGGCGTCTTCCCGCGCTCGCGCTACAGCTGGTTCCGCTACAAGGCGGGCCGCTAAGCACCTTCCCTCACCATGGCGGCCCGGATCCTGGTCATCGGCAACAGGAACTACTCCTCCTGGTCGCTGCGGCCGTGGTTGTTCATGAAGCAGAACGCAATCACCTTCGAAGAAGTTCGCATTCCCTTGTACCAGGCGGGCTCCAAGGAGCGGCTGCTGAGGTACTCGCCATCCGGGAAGGTTCCGGTGCTGATCGAGGGGGAGACCTGCGTCTGGGATTCGCTTGCGATCCTCGAATATCTGGCGGAAGCACATCCGGGCGTCCAGGGGTGGCCCGCCGACCCGGTCGCGCGGGCGACCGCACGGTCCGTCTGCGCCGAAATGCACTCGGGCTTTCCCGCGTTGCGCCAGAACCTGTCGATGAACGTGCGCAAGGTTTTCCCGCCGCGTGCCTGGCCCGCGGAGGTCGGCGAGGAGATCGAACGCATCCAGTCGCTCTGGCAAAGCTGCCGCGAGCGCTACGGGGCGGGCGGGCCGTTCCTTTTCGGCCGTTTCTCCGCAGCCGATGCGATGTACGCGCCGGTCGTGTGGCGCGTCACCGGCTACTCGGTGCCGCTCGCACCGCCGGCGCGCGCCTACTGCGACGCAATGCTCGCCTTGCCGCCGATGCAGGAATGGCGCACGGCCTCAAGAGCCGAGGCCGAGACGCTGCCGCAGTTCGAGATGGCGCCCTGAAAGGCAGGTCCCGGTGAAGATTTACGCCGTCGGCGGCGCGGTGCGCGACGAGCTCCTCGGCCTGCCGGTGGCAGACCGCGACCATGTCGTGGTCGGGAGCACGCCGGAGGAAATGGAGCGCCTCGGCTACAAACCGGTGGGCAAGGATTTCCCTGTGTTCCTGCATCCACTGACCCACGAGGAGCACGCGCTCGCGCGCACCGAGCGCAAGGTCGCGCGCGGCTACAGGGGATTCCAGATCCACGCCGCTCCCGACGTCACGCTCGAGCAGGACCTCGCGCGGCGCGACCTGACCATCAACGCGATGGCACGCGACGAAGCCGGGCAGCTCGTCGATCCCTTCGGCGGCGCGGCCGATCTCGAACGCGGGCTGCTCCGGCACGTAAGCCCCGCTTTCGTCGAGGATCCGGTGCGGATCCTGCGGGTTGCGCGCTTTGCCGCGCGCTTCGGTTTTGCCGTCGCGCCGGAGACCATGGCGCTGATGCGCTCCATGGTCGCAAACGGCGAGGCGGACGCTCTTGTGCCCGAGCGCGTATGGCAGGAGTTCTCCAGGGGCCTGATGGAGGGTGATGCGGCTCTGATGTTCCCGGTGCTTGCCGACGCGGGCCTCCTCGAGAAGCTACTGCCCGAGTTGAAGCTCGCTTTCGAGCACGGCCGGCCGGCGAACGACCGCGCCCGCGTTCTCGTCCGCGCACTCGAGTGCGCCGCCGCCGAGCGGCTCGGCCTCGCGCCGCGTTTTGCTCTGGTCGCCTTCGGCGCGCTCACCGTGCAGGCGGCGCGCGCGCTGAGCGAGCGCCTCAAGGCATCCGGCGAGTGCCGCGACCTCGCCCTGCTCACCCGGCGGCACGGCGAGACGATCAAGCGCGCCCCCACACTGGGCGCGCCGGACCTGCTTGCGCTGCTCGAGCATTGCGACGCCCTGCGCCGGCCCGAGCGCTTCGACGAGCTGCTCGCGCTCCTCGCCTGCCTCGAGCGGGGCGAGCGCGGTTGGGCGGAAATACCCTACATGCCGCGCGTGGTCCTGCGGCGGGCCCTGGGCGCGGCCGCCGGCGTCGATGCCGCGAAAATCGCCGCCCAAAGCGCGAAATCCGATATCGCCGCAAAGCTGAGCCGCGCGCGCATCGCCGCAATCGAAGCGCTTTGCTGAGATGGAACCCCGATCCGAAACCGATATGCCGTGGGACGGTCTCAAGCAGAATCTCCTCGCCGGCGCGCGCCTTGCGCTTTTCCTGCCGGTGCGCGCGCTCGACTTCCGCATCTCGATCGGACAGTACGTCGCGCTCGTGTTCGCGGGCCTGGCGTTCTGGCTCGCCGCCGGCATGCTGCGCGCGGGCTTTCCCGGCACCGTCGATTTCGGCGCGCTCACCACGGGGCTCGCGGAGATCCCGCTCTTGCTCGGCACCTGTCTCCTTGCCGCGAGAGTGTTTCGGGAAGCGCAGCTCGCCGTGGCGTTCGCGGTATTGCTCGTCGCGACGGACCCCGTTTTCGAAGTCGCGGGAGTCGCGGTCCAGGCGGCGACGCACCTGGAAGGGATCGAGCTCGACGCCGATGCCGTGTACTGGGCGTTCGTCGCCTGGGGCTTTGCCGTGCTCCCGCGCACCCTGTACGTTCTCACCGGCTGGCGCGGCCGTCCCTCGGTGCTCGCGTTCGGCCTGTTTGCGGGGCTCCTTGCGGTCCTCGTCGCGGTTTTCCCGCGCACCGAGCTCTGGATCGCGGCCCGGGATGACCGAGCCGAAGCCGCGCGTCCGCGACTGACTCAGGAGGATGTGTTTCACCGGCAGGGGATCCTCCTCGATGAGCAGCTTGCAGCGCTCAGTCCCGAGCGGCCCGGCGTCGTGGATCTGTATTTCGTCGGAGTCGCAGGCGACAGCCAGCAGGACACTTTTTACTCGGAGCTCGTTTCGGTCAAGGAGCTGCTCGAGGAGCGTTTCGACGCCGCGGGCAGGTCGATCGCGCTCATCAACAATACCGCGACGCTGAAGAATTATCCCATCGCCACGGCGAGCAATTTGCGCGCTACGCTCGCGCATCTCGGCAAGGTGATCAATACCGACGAGGACATCGTGCTTCTGCACATCGCCACCCACGGGGGCAATGACTACAAGCTCGTGCTGGATCTTCCGCCGCTCGAGCTCGCGCAGCTCACGCCGAGCGCGCTCGCCCGCATGCTCGCCGACAGCGGCATCAAATGGAAGGTGGTCGTGATCTCGGCGTGTTTCTCCGGGGGGTTCATCGAGCCGCTCAAGGATGACAATACCCTCATCATCACTGCCGCCGACGCGTTTCACTCCTCCTTCGGCTGCGATTACGAGAGCGACTACACCTGGTTCAGCCAGGCGCTTTACGACGAGGCGCTGCGCGACACTTTCTCGTTTGTCGAGGCGTTCGAGGCCGCGAGAGAAACGGTAGACGACCGGGAACGGGAGGAGGGTTATCCGCCCTCCAACCCGCAGATGTTCGCGGGCGCCGCGATGCGAAAGAAGCTCGCCGCGCTCGAGAAGCGCCTCGCCGCAAGGGCGATAGAGCCGCCTCAGAAGAGCCGTGCCAGCAGCGTCAGGGCGAGCGAAAGCACGATCGTGCTGGCAAAGGGAAGGTAATAGAGCCGCCCTTTGTAGCGTACGGTGAGGTCGCCCGGCAGCCTGCCGAGCCCGTATCTCGACAGCCACGGCGAGAGCACCGTGAGCACGACAAGCGCGATCGCGACCGCCAGGACCCATTTCAGCATGGCTTTACTTTACCGGGCTTCGCGATACACTGCGCGGCTTCCAAAGTCGCAGAGGAAAACGATGATCGAGCTCTACACCTGGAGCACGCCCAACGGACGCAAGGTTTCGATCATGCTGGAGGAATGTGGGCTTGTCTACAATACTCACAAGATCAACATCGGCGGGGGCGATCAGTTCGCTCCCGATTACGTTGCGATCAACCCCAACGCCAAGATTCCCTCTATCGTCGATCCGGGTGGGCCCGATGGGAAACCCATCCGAATGATGGAATCGGGCGCGATCCTGATCTACCTCTCGGCGAAGACCGGCAGGTTCCTGCCGAAGTCGGACCGGGGCAAGTACGTGGCCCTGCAATGGCTGATGTTCCAGATGGGCCACATCGGGCCGATGTTCGGCCAGGTGCACCATTTCCTGCGCTCGGCGAAAGAGCAGGTGCCTTACGCCATCGAACGCTACACCAAGGAAAAGGACCGCCTTTACGGAGTTCTCGACCGGCGCCTGGGCGAGGCGGAATACCTCGCGGGTGAGTACTCGATCGCCGACATCGCCACCTATCCCTGGGTCGCGCGCTACGAGTGGCACAAGACCGACTTGAACGCCTATCCGAACGTCAAGCGCTGGTTCGACGCGATCGGCGCGAGGCCGGCGGTGAAACGCGGGATGGCCGTGCCTTCGTAAGTACAGCCTTGGTCTTTAGAGTGTCAATGCGCCGGGCGAGCTTTTGTCGACTCGGCTTTTTTCGCCAGCCGTAGAGCGAGAACCAGCGCGATCGCGGCATATAGCACGATCAAGCCCATGCCCAGAAAAACCGAAGTTTGCATCGTCATGTGATTAATCCTCAATGGCAAGCAGAATATTGGCAATGACTTGGCAAATTGTCCACCAAACGAACGCACCCAACATGATTGAAGGGCTCGCACCGCTTATCCCTTCCTCGCGTACTTGACGAGAAAGGCGTTGATTTCCTCGACCTTGAGCTGAATCTCGCGCGAATCGGGCTGGTTGCTGACCACGCGGTTCATCCACTGCATGTTCTTCTCCATGCGCGCCACGACCGCCGGCCATTCGGACGCCTTGTGGCGTTGCGGATCCGGAAGCACGTGGCACTGCCGGCAGGCGAGCTTGAACGACTGGCCTTCGGGGAGATTCACCGCGGGATACTTGTTCGGGTCGAGCGGTCGCTGGCTGTATTTCCGCAGATAGGCGAGCAGGATTTCCGCCTCCGCCGTGGTCGGGGCCTCCACCCCCGCCATCATCTCGTGCATCAGCTCGCCCAGGTTGCCCCTGCCTCTCATGCGCACCACCATGCGCTCGAAGATCGCCGGCCACTTCGCCGCGTGATGCATCGCCGGATTGGGCAGGTTGCAGGTTGTGGCATTGCACGCAGTACTGGACGACAAGGCGCGCGCCGCGGGATTTCGGTGCCGGAAGCTGGGGCAGCCCGAATGTTGGGGGGAGGATGCGTTCAAGCATCGGCCCGTGCGGGCTCTGGGCCCAGCGCGTCTTGGCTTGCTCGACAAGCTGCGCTAAGTCCTGAGCTGAAGCGCTCGCCGCTATGATGAGTAGGCCGACGCGAAGCACGGCGGCGAGGTGCATGCGGCGATTATACTGACCCGAAGCTGCGTCTATCGGCCGTGAGGAACGCCGGGCGCATGTCGACTTAAGCCCGAAGGAGGGGTCATGAGCACCGCTACGTTCGACACAGTCATCATCGGCACCGGGCAATCCGGCAAACCCTTGGCAATTGCGCTCGCTCGCGCCGGCCG
>VBCT01000129.1 GCA_005882235.1 Betaproteobacteria bacterium | reverse complement strand
AGATCATCGGCCAGTTGCCGGAGGCGACGCTGTTGGTGAACGTCTCGAACGTCGCCTGGTTCGGAGATTCGCTTGCCCCGGCCCAGCACCTGCAGATATCGCGCATGCGCGCGCTCGAGACCGGGCGCACCATGTTGCGCGCGACCAATACCGGAATGACTGCGATCATCGATCCTCGCGGCAGGGTCGTCGCGAGATTGCCGCAGTTCAGCGAGGGCGTCCTCGAGGGTGAGGTGCAAGGGCATTCCGGTGCGACGCCTTATGTGAAACTCGGGAACTACCCGATCGTGCTCGCTTGCCTCGCGCTCATCGCGGCACTCGTGTTCCGCCGCGTCCGGATCGTTGGTCGGGCTGAGGAAAGCCGGTAGAATCCATCGCTGTAACCGCGCTCATGCTCACCTTCCAGGAACTGATCCTCAAGCTGCAGAGTTACTGGGGCGGCAAGGGCTGCGCCCTGCTGCAGCCCTACGACATGGAAATGGGCGCGGGAACGTTTCATACCGCGACGTTCCTGCGCGCGATCGGCCCCGAACCTTGGCGCGCCGCCTACGTGCAGCCCTCGCGGCGACCCAAGGACGGCCGCTACGGCGACAACCCCAACCGCCTGCAGCACTACTACCAGTATCAGGTCGTGCTGAAGCCTTCGCCCGATGACATCCAAGATCTCTATCTCGATTCACTTCGCGCGCTCGGTCTCAATCTGAGCCAGCACGATGTGCGCTTCGTAGAGGACGACTGGGAATCGCTGACGCTTGGCGCCTGGGGCCTGGGCTGGGAAGTCTGGCTCGATGGCATGGAGATCACGCAGTTCACGTATTTCCAGGAAGTCGGAAGCCTGCCTTGCAAGCCTGTGCTGGGCGAAATCACCTACGGCCTCGAGCGCTTGGCGATGTACCTGCAGGAAAAAGAAAACGTATTCGATCTCGTCTGGACGTCGGGCGTAACCTACGGCGACGTTTACCACCAGAACGAGGTCGAACAGTCGAAATACAACTTTGAGCTGAGTGACGTTACCTGGCTGCTGTCGCAGTTCAACGATTACGAATCACAAGCGAAGCGCCTGATCGAGGTAGGACTGCCGTTGCCCGGCTACGAGATGGTTCTGAAGTGCTCGCACACCTTCAATCTGCTCGATGCGCGCGGCGCGATCTCGGTCACCGAGCGCGCGGCATACATCGCGCGCGTGCGAGCGCTCGCGAAACTCGTCGCGCAGGCTTACTACGAATCCCGCGAGAAGCTGGGCTTTCCGATGCTGAAGCCGCAACCCGCGATAAAGAAGAAAGTCCGGGCTTAAACAGTGACTAAGAAGAAGCCTGCTAAAGCGCCCGCGACCGCGAGCCTGCTCGTTGAACTCCTGACCGAAGAGCTGCCGCCGAAATCTCTTCGGGTGCTTGGCGAGGCATTCGCCGAGCAACTGGTGGCTGAGATCGTTCGGCATCGTCTAAAGGATCGTGTTGCCTCAAAGCAGCAGTTTGCGACGCCTCGAAGGCTGGCGGTTGTGATTCGAGATGTTCGCGCGGAAGGGCTCGATTCGGAACATGAAGTGGATGGCCCGGTCAGTTCAAACAGCAAGGCCGTTGAAGGTTTTGCGAAGAAGCACAACATCGCGCCTGCGTCACTTGAGCGTCGCCAGACTCCGAAGGGCGAAATTGTTGTAGCTCATCTCAAGATGCCCGGCGTAAAACTTGATGCTGTTCTTCCGAGTATCGTCGATAAGATCGTTAAAAAACTCCCCGTTTCCAAGATCATGCGCTGGGGCGACGGCGAGTCGCAGTTCGTGCGCCCTGTGCACGGACTGGTGTTGATGCACGGCAGACACGTGGTTTCCGGCACCGTGCTTGGCGTGCCCGCCGGCAACACCACGAACGGACACCGATTCATGGGGGCCGCTTCGATTCGCCTACCGAACGCCGACGAGTACGAGGCGAAGCTGTTAAAGGACGGTCGCGTGGTCGCCGACTTCGCGACGCGCAAGTCGGAAATCGAAAAGCAATTGCAGGCCGAAGCTGGGCGTCAGAAAGCGAGTCTCGGCGACTATCAGGACCTACTCGACGAAGTCACCGCGTTGGTCGAGTTCCCGGCCGTTTACGCGGGCCAATTCGACGCCTCATTTCTCGAAGTGCCGCACGAATGCCTGATCCTCACCATGCGCCAGAATCAGAAGTATTTTCCGCTGTTCTCCCCCGACGGGAAGCTGCTGCCGAAATTCCTCATCGTCTCCAATATGCGCGTCGATGACCCGCGCCCAATCGTCGGCGGCAACGAGCGGGTGATCCGGCCCAGGCTCGAGGACGCGCGGTTCTTCTTCAACCAGGATAGGAAGGTCCGCCTGGATACTCGGGTTCCGCAGTTGGCGAAGGTTGTATTCCACAACAAGCTGGGCAGCCAGCTCGAACGCACGGAGAGAATCAAGCTCTTGGCCGGCGAGATCGCGCGCGCATTGGGTGTGGACACCATGGTGGCCGAGCGCGCTGCCGAGCTTTGCAAAGCCGACTTGTTGACAGGCATGGTTGGTGAATTTCCCGAACTGCAGGGCGTCATGGGACGCTACTACGCGTTGCACGATGGCGAGCAGCGTGAAGTCGCAGATGCGATCGAGCAGCACTACCGCCCGCGCTTCGCAGGCGACAAGCTTCCCGAAGGGCCGCTCGCCAGTGCCGTAGCGCTCGCCGACAAGCTTGATTCGCTCGCGGGCTTGTTCAGCATCAAGGAGCTGCCGACCGGAGACAAGGACCCGTTCGGACTTCGTCGCGCAGCTCTGGGAGTCGTCAGAATCGTCGTCGAAAATCAGCTTCCTTTGTCCCTAAAGGATCTCGTGGACTCGGCTTTCGGGCCTTTCAGAGGTAAGCCGCAAACGGATCTCAAGATGTTTTTCACGGAACGCATGCGAAGCTACTTCCTTGAGCGCGGGTATTCCGCGAACGAGGTCGAGGCGGTTCTCAGCCTGAATCCGGTCGCGATAGCCCTCATTCCCAAGCAGCTCGAAGCGGTTCGCGCGTTTTCCGCGCTTCCAGAAGCCGCCAGCCTTGCGGCGGCAAACAAGCGAATTGCCAACATACTGCGACAGGCGGAAAGCAAGGGTGAGTCATTTGCCGATGTCGACGTTTCAGCGCTCAAGGAGCCCGCCGAAATTTCGCTCTTCGAGGCCTTGCAGACGGCGGCCCGTTCGGCGAAGCCTCTGTTTGACTCTGGAGACTTCGCTGGCTATCTGAAAGCCTTTGCTTCCTTGAAGAGTCCCGTGGATTCGTTCTTCGACGCAGTCATGGTCCTGACAGACGACAAGAAGCTTCGCGAGAATCGCCTTGCGCTCCTCACCGATATGCGCAAAGCGATGAATCGGTTCTCGGATATCTCCAAGCTCGCAGCATGAAACTCATCATCCTCGACCGCGACGGCGTGATCAATTACGACAGCGCCGAGTTTATCAAGCATCCCGACGAATGGCGGCCGATCCCGGGAAGCCTCGATGCCATCGCTCGCCTGACGCAGGATGGCTGGCGCGTCGTGGTCGCCACGAACCAATCGGGGGTCGGCCGCGGCCTCATGGACATGGCGAGCCTGAATGCCATCAACTCCAAGATGCACAAGGCCGTGAACCAGGCGGGTGGACGCATCGAGGCAGTGTTCTATTGCCCCGACACGGCGGAGTCTCAGTCGCCCTGCCGCAAACCCAATCCGGGAATGTTCTTCGCCGTCGCCGAGCGCCTCAACGTCGCGCTCGGCAGGGCGCCCTGCGTGGGCGACAGCCTGCGCGACCTCCAGGCCGCAGCCGCGGTTGGAGCCCATCCGATCCTGGTGCTCTCCGGGAAAGGCGCGAAAACACGCTCTGCAGGACAGCTTCCGGAAGGGACCGCCGTCTATCCGGATCTGGCCGCGGTGGCGCACGCGCTGTGCCAATGACCTTCCTGCGCTCGCTCGTCTTCCTGATCGCCGAGATCCTCGTCACCCCGCCTTACGCGATCGTCGCGCTCGCCACTTTTCCCTTGCCACGGCTGGCACGCTATCGCGTCATATCCGGCTGGTCGCGCGCGATGATCTGGCTCGCGAAGAGCGTGCTCGGTATCCGCTATCGAGTGATCGGCATGGAGAACCTGCCGCGGACTCCCGGCGTGATCCTGGCAAAGCATCAATCGGCCTGGGAGACCTTGGCCTTCCAGCTCATTTTCCCACCGCAGGTGCTGGTATTGAAGCGAGAGCTCCTGTGGATTCCCTTCTTCGGCTGGGGTCTTGCGCTTACGAGCCCGATCGCCATCGACCGCAGCCGCGGCGTCCGAGCGCTGAATCGGATGGCCGAGCTCGGCCGCGAGCGGCTCGCTCAAGGGTTCTGGATCGCAATCTTCCCGGAAGGCACGCGCGTGAAACCGGGCGAACGCGGCAAGTATCACGAAGGCGGCGCATGGCTTGCGGTGAAATGCGGCGCGTCGGTCGTGCCGGTCGCGCACAACGCCGGGCTGTTTTGGGGTCGCAACGCTTTTCTCAAGCGTCCTGGAACGGTGACGGTGGAGGTCGGACCGCCGATCGATTCGCGCGCTCACACGCCGGAATCGCTGAACCTGTCGGTCGAGGAGTGGATCGAGGGCCGCATGGCGAGTCTATGTCCCCAGCGTTGAGCCAGCTTCAGCTCGCGGGCGGCATACTGGGATACCGCCTTGTGCGCGCCAAGAGGCGAACCATCGCGCTCTTCGTGGATGGGGACGTAATCGAGGCGCGCGCCCCGCGCCGCGCCGCGATCACCGATATCGAGGCGTTCATCCGGGAAAAGGAGCGCTGGATCCGCAGACGGCTCGCGGAGCCGCGCCGGCGACCGCTCGTGTGGGAGGCGGGAGCGACACTTCCGTGGCTGGGGCGGACGGTGACCTTGGCGCTGCGGCAAGGAGAGACCGGCGTGTGGTTCTCAGAGGACAGGCTCGAGCTCGGACTCGCCGACGGGGCGAGCCCGCGCGAGCGAGCGCTCGATTGGATGCGGGGGCAGGCGCTGGAGTTTTTCCGTGAGCGCGTCGCGGAGTTGGCGCACCCGCACGGGCTTCGCGTCCTGCTTGTGGGTCTTTCCAACGCGCAGACCCGCTGGGGCAGTTGCGGCCGTAACGGGCGAATACTACTCAGCTGGCGTCTGATGATGCTGCCGCCGCATCTCATCGACTACGTGGCGGCGCATGAGCTCGCCCACCTACGCGAGCCCAACCATTCACCGCGCTTCTGGCGTATCGTCGCGCTTCTGTATCCGGACCACCGAGCGGCGCGGCGCGAATTGAACGCCCGCGCACAGACCCTGCCGGATCTATAGGGAAGACATCGATGCGAATCCTCCACACCATGCTGCGAGTAACCGATCTGGAGCGGTCGCTGCGCTTCTACACCGAGGTTCTCGGCATGCGGCTGCTCCGCCGCAAGGATTATCCGGAGGGTAAATTCACCCTGGCTTTCGTCGGTTACGGCGACGAAACCGATACCGCTGTGATCGAGCTGACCCACAACTGGGGTGTGGACAAGTACCAGCTCGGCGACGCCTTCGGCCACATCGCCGTGGCAGTGGACGACGCCTACAAGGCTTGCGAGGAAGTGAAGCGGCGCGGGGGAAAGGTCGCGCGCGAGGCCGGGCCGATGAAGCACGGCACAACGGTGATCGCCTTCATCGAGGATCCCGACGCCTACAAGATCGAACTGATCGAGCGCAAATAGCTCGACGATGTTCCAGGGGCGGGGAACTCGCGCGCGGGCGCTCAGCGAAACGTTCCGGGCGCGCCCGCAACGCGGTATTTGCGGATGTCGCTCTGCTGCCCGATCAGTGCCTTGGCGAAGTCTTCGAGCATGTCGTCGCTGACTTCCGGCGCAGGAATGGAGAAGTACTCCACCCCAAGGCCAAAGAGATGCGTCGCCTGGACCTGCAGCCTGCCTTGCTCGTGGTCCGCCTTGATGACGATGTCGGTGAGGACTGCGGCCGGAACGGTGAACTTCGCGCCGATGACGAAACCCTTGGCGTTCTTCTTCTCCTCTTCGACGAATTTGACCTTGCTGAGCCATAGGGATTCGCGGATCCGCTGCATCGCGGGGGGCATGTCTTTGTCGATCACCACGGTATCGGGGCCGGCCCACTTGACGAAGAAATGGGTCGTATCGAAGTATTCCTTGTCGTTGATGCGCTTTTTCCGATAGTCGATGAACGACTCGGTAAACAGGAGATTCCTGAAATCGGCGACCCCGGGGATCGAGTACACGAGGGGGCTGATGGGCTTGACCACCCCGAGCTGCTTGAGCAGCTCGTGGATGTACTGGAACGTCTGTTTCATCTTGTCTTCGACCAGCTTGAGTTTGTCCCCCTGCAGATTCTGCTGAAGAATCTGCTGGGTCTTCACCAAGTCGGCCTGTTTTTTCAGGTCGTCAAGAAGGCCCATGGCCATCCCCCAATTTAGCTTTGGTACGGCATTTCTCGGTCGACATCTATACACCATTTTGCCAGCGGGCGTTTGCGTGGTCTAGGTGCGACGCTGCGCAAGCCGGTTGGCGATTGTGACAAAAGCCGCAACCGGTAGATTTTGCGCGCGCTTGCCCGGGTCGATGCCCAGTTCGGCGAGATCAGAAGGGGAAATCACTCCCGAAAGGTTGTTTCTCAGAGTTTTCCGCCGCATCGAAAACGCCCGGGCGACGATCCCGGAGAAGCCGGCTTCATTCAAGGCATCGAGCTCCGCCAAAGGACGCGGTACGAGGCGCACGACGGCGGAGTGAACTTTGGGCGCAGGCCGGAATGAACCAGGGGCGACCGCGAAGAGCCGCTCGAGGCGGAAGCGGTATTGCAGCGAAACCGACAGCCGCCCGTATTCGGGTTCCGACGGCTTCGCGATCATCCGTTCAACAACCTCGTGCTGAAGCATGAAATGGAGATCCGTGCACCGGGCTGCAGCGGCGGCGACGTGGAACAGGAGGGAGGTGGAAATATTGTAGGGGAGGTTGCCCACGACTCTAAGAGGCGCAGGCAGAGTCGCAAAGTCGAAGCGCAGCGCATCGGCTTGGTGCACCGTCAGGCGGTCGACGGGGTAACGTTCGCGCAAGCGCCCGCTCAGATCCCGGTCGAGCTCTACGACGTGGAGGTGCTCGACCCGCTCGAGCAGCGGGGTCGTCAGCGCACCGAGTCCGGGGCCGATTTCAACG